>CAZNIX010000480.1:0-3772 GCA_964573125.1 uncultured Thermoanaerobaculia bacterium | reverse complement strand
GGGATCCCGAGCGCTGCGAAGCGGTCGCGCGCGCGCCGGCGCAGGCGGCGCACCGCCTCCGGCTCGTCGCGGCCGGCGGCGAAATCGTCGAAGCCTCCGGCCAGGCGGAGCGCGGCCGCGGCGCGGGCGCCGGCGCCGGTCGCGGCGGTGGCGGGCTCGGTGCGGATGAGGGTCGCCATCGGATCGCCGCCCCCGCTCACGCCGTCACCGGCTCGGGCGCCGCCGCCTCGGCGAACGAGGCGTAGCCCTTCGCTTCCAGCTCGAGCGCCAGCGCCTTGCCGCCCGAGCGCACGATCCGGCCGTCGATCATCACGTGGACGACGTCGGGGACGATGTAGTTGAGCAGGCGCTGGTAGTGGGTGATGACCACGAACGCGCGTTCCGGCCCGCGCATCGTCTCGACGCCGTGGGCGACGATCTTGAGCGCGTCGATGTCGAGCCCGGAGTCGGTCTCGTCGAGGATCGCGAGCACCGGGTCGAGCACCGCCATGTGGAAGATCTCGTTGCGCTTCTTCTCGCCGCCCGAGAACCCCTCGTTGACCGGCCGGCCGAGGAGCGACTCCTCCATCTCGACCAGCTTCATCTTCGCGCGCGCGAGCTTGAGGAAGTCGACGGCGTCGATCTCGGGCTCGCCGCGGTGCTTGCGAATGGCGTTGAGCGCGGCCTTCAGAAAGTAGGTGTTCGAGACCCCGGGGATCTCGACCGGGTACTGGAACGCGAGGAACACCCCCTCGCGAGCGCGCTCCTCGGGGTCGAGCTCGAGGAGGTCCCGGCCGCGGTAGACGACGCGCCCGGCGGTGACCTCGTACTCCTCGCGCCCGGCGAGCACCTGGGCGAGCGTCGACTTGCCCGAGCCGTTCGGGCCCATCACGGCGTGGACCTCGCCGGCGCGGACGTCGAGGTCGACCCCCTTCAGGATCTCCTGCCCGTCGATTCCGGCGTGGAGGTTCTCGATCTTCAGCATGGCGTTGGTGGTCATCTCTCGCGCTGTCTCCCTCTCTCCATCTCCCCGGCCGCGGCTCAGCCGACGCTCCCCTCGAGGCTGACCTCGAGGAGCTTCCTGGCCTCGACCGCGAACTCCATCGGCAGCTCCTGGAAGACCTGCTTGCAGAAGCCGTTGACGATCATCGACACCGCGTCCTCGGTCGAGATGCCGCGCGAGTTGCAGTAGAAGATCTGGTCCTCGCCGATCTTCGAGGTGGTCGCCTCGTGCTCCATGCGCGCGGTCGGGTTCTGGACGTCGATGTAGGGGAAGGTGTGGGCGCCGCAGTCCGAGCCGATCAGCATCGAGTCGCACTGCGAGAAGTTGTGCGCGCCGTCGGCGCCGCGCAGGATGCGCACCGCCCCGCGGTAGGTGTTCTGGCCGTGGCCGGCCGAGATCCCCTTCGACACGATCGTCGACTTGGTGTGCTTGCCGATGTGGATCATCTTGGTGCCGGTGTCGGCCTGCTGGCGCCCCTTGGTCACCGCCACCGAGTAGAACTCGCCGACCGAGCGGTCGCCCTGGAGGATCACGCTCGGGTACTTCCAGGTGATCGCCGAGCCGGTCTCGACCTGGGTCCACGAGATCTTCGAGTTGCGGCCGGCGGCCTTGCCGCGCTTGGTCACGAAGTTGAAGATCCCGCCCTTGCCGGTCACCGGGTCGCCCGGGTACCAGTTCTGGACCGTCGCGTACTTGATCTGGGCGTCGTCGAGTGCGACCAGCTCGACCACCGCGGCGTGGAGCTGGTTCTCGTCGCGCATCGGCGCCGTGCACCCCTCGAGGTAGCTGACGTAGGCGCCCGGCTCGGCGACGATCAGCGTGCGCTCGAACTGCCCGGTGTTCATCGCGTTGATGCGGAAGTAGGTCGACAGCTCCATCGGGCAGCGCACCCCCGCCGGTACGTAGACGAACGAGCCGTCCGAGAACACCGCCGAGTTGAGGCTGGCGAAGAAGTTGTCGGTGTAGGGGACGACCGAGCCGAGGTACTTCCGCACCAGCTCGGGGTGCTCCCGCACCGCCTCGGAGAACGAGCAGAAGATGATCCCCAGCTCCTTGAGCTTGCCCTTGAAAGTGGTCGCGACCGACACGCTGTCGAACACCGCGTCGACCGCCACCCCGGCGAGCAGCTCCCGCTCCCGGAGCGGGATGCCCAGCTTCTCGTAGGTCGCGAGCAGCTCCGGGTCGACCTCGTCGAGGCTCTGCGGGCGGTCGCCCCTGGCCTTGGGCGCCGAGTAGTAGGAGATCGCCTGGTAGTCGATCGGGTCCCAGCGCAGGTTCGCCCAGCGCGGCTCGCGCATGGTCAGCCAGTGCCGGTAGGCGCGCAGGCGCCACTCCGTCAGCCACTCGGGCTCGCCTTTCTTGGCCGAGATGAGGCGGATCACGTCCTCGTCGAGCCCCGGCGGCACGGTCTCCTGCTCGATGTCGGTCGTCCAGCCGTACTGGTACTCCTGCCGGGCGTACTCCTCGAGCATGCTCGTTGCGGTGGGTGCGCTCATCGTCTTCCCTTCGTCCTCTCGTGTCGTATCCGCCGGCCGGCGCCGCCCGACGCCGGCTCGCTCGCTCGTCCCGGTCGTCTCGCCTAGGTCTCCGCGGGCACCGCGGTGGCGGTGGGGGCGCGGCCGCCTAGGGTCACCAGCCGCTCGCTGGCGGGCGGCAGCGGCCGCGCCATCTCGGCCAGCGAGATGCCGGCCAGCGCCTGGCGCACCGCCCGGTTGATCACGTGCCAGTTGCCGCGCATCGGGCAGACCGGCTCGTGGGTGCAGTCGCCGGGGCCGTCGTCGATGCACTCGGTGATCGCGATCGGCCCCTCGAGCGCGGTGATCACCTCCGAGATCGCGATCTCCGCCGGCGGCCGCGACAGCGCATAGCCGCCGTTGGCACCGCGGTACGAGGTCAGCACCCCGTGCCGCGCCAGGTGCTTGAGGATCTTGCTCACCATCGGCACCGGGAGCTGGGTCTCCTCGGCGAGGTCGGGCGCGGTGAACACGCGCTCCGGATCGCCGGCCATGTGCGAGGTGAGCACGATCCCGTAGTCGGTCTGCTTGGTGATCCGGATCATCGGGCGACTGCGCGTTTCCCGGGCGGCCGGGACCTCCGTCCGACCCCGGCCGCCGCCTAAACCGTACCGATTTGGTACGGATTCGAGCGCATCGTATCAGCCCGCGCGGCGATGTCAAGCGGAGGGCTTTGCCATTCACTGCATAAATGTATGACTAGACATATCGTACAATACAGAGTAAACTCCTGCGTATGTCACCAGGGCTCGGGACCCCACCCGTCGGGAGGGCGCCCCGGCCCAGGAAGGAGTACCATGGTGCTCTGTCGCAAGCTGATCCCAACGCTCACGCTGCTCTCCGCTCTCTCGGCGCCGTCGCTGACCTTCGCCGCCGAAGCCGCCGCCGGGCCGCCCTCGGACGAGCCGCGCCCCTCCCTCGCCGCGGCCTTGCGCGCGCTCGGCGACCAGGTCGCGGGCCTGTGGACGGCCCTCACCGACGGCGCCCCGACGAGCCCCGCCGGCGGCTCGCCCATCGACCCCGAAGGCCAGGGCGGCCACGACCCCAACGGCGTCGGAACCCTGCCAACCGGCGGCGAGGAGCCCCCGGCGAGCTAGCCCGGGCAAGGAGGTTCGGGGCGCGGGCGCTCCTCCCCGGCAGCCACACCCCTTCGCTGCGGCAAGGAGGTCCGGGGCGCGGGCGCTCCTCCCCGGCAGCCACACCCCTTCGCCGCGGCAGGGAGGTCCGGGGCGTGGGCGCTCCTCCCCGGCAGCCACACCCCTTCGCCCCGGACCGG
>CAZNIX010000479.1:0-3778 GCA_964573125.1 uncultured Thermoanaerobaculia bacterium | reverse complement strand
GGCTCGCGCGACGGCCGCCTGCTCGCCCCGTGGGCGGCCGCGCTGCGCTGCCTCGGCCGCCACCCGGAGGCGCGGCGGGCGGAGGAGGCGCTCGGCGCCTTCGACCGCTCCGAGCCCGGGCTCGCCGGTCTCTGCCCGGTCGCGGAGGCGGCGCGGTCCGAGTCCTCCTGATCGCCGGTGTCCTCGTTCGCCGCCGACTTGCGAGTAGTCAGTCGAGGAACCGCCCCGGCTTCCGGGGTCCCGCGAACCCGACCGAAAGGAGAGCGACGATGTCCGATCCGATCCTCCCGAACTGCGCCGTCACCGTCCACTTCGACGAAACCGTGGCGCGGTTCTCGTTCTGCTGCGGCTTCAGCTCGACGGGCTGGCAGGTGGGAGCCGACGGCTCCATCTTCCCGCCGTCGCCCCACCGAGTGATTCAGTTCACGACCGCGGGCTTCCCCGACTCCACGCGCTTCGGAGGGTTCCAGGTCGCCGAGAGCCCGGACGGATTCCCGGCGAAGGACATCCACTGGCCGCCCCTCCCCCCGCACGTGACCGCGATCTCGCCGACGCCCTACCCGCCCGCGGACAACGACGCGACCTTCGACAAGCTGGTCTTCGATTTCGAGGATCACCAGACCCACACCCGTCCCCGGTACTTCTATCGCCTGGCCGTGACCGACGGAGACGGCATCCTGCACTGGGACGATCCCCGGATCTACAACGACGGCAGCGAGTAGCGCCGCGCGCTCAGGCGAGCAGGCGACGCTCGAGCAGCTTGACCGAGCCCGCCGCGAACCACGGGTCGGTCCAGGAGTCGTCGGGGACGAGGTGCGGATCCCACTCCGGCTGCTTGCCCGCCCGCTTGGCGGCGTGCCGGCTCGCGATGTCCCTGAAGTAGAAGTGGGCGAACAGGCGCATGAACTCGCCGAGGTACATGTCGGCCAGCTCGGTGTCACCGCGCACGATGACCATGTTCTCGTCGTTGTTCTGGGTCGAGGCGGCGCTGAAGTTCGCCGAGCCCGAGATGACGATCGGGTCGTCGGACAGCACGTCGAGCAGCATGTACTTGGTGTGCAGGTACTTGACGTGGAAGTTGAGGTCGGTGAGCTTCTCGGTCAGCCAGCGGTGGAGCGCCCCGCCGACCGCGTCGTCGGCCGACCCCTTGCCCTTGCGCGCGAGGATCGCGCCCTGGGCGATCCGGTTGTTCGGCACCTTCTGGATCTCCAGGAAGGTCTGGAACTGGCTCTTCGGCGGCGGCTGCCCGGGCCTGGCCTGGGGCACCTTCTTGTTGCCCTCGCTCTCGACCATGATGAAGCGAAGGTACGGCTTTTCCTCGAGCAGGGGCGGGGCGAGCGTCCCCGAGATGCCGAACGCGGCGGTGAAGCCGACGAACCCCTCGGCCGCGCCCATCCGCTCGCCGTACCACTCGAGCGCGCCGAGGCTCGAGCGCGGGCTGAACAGCACCGTGATGCCAGGCGCCGGGAGTCCCTCGGGATCGGGCGTCGCCTCGACGTTGGCGGGGCGGATCTCCTTGAACTCGGGGTCCTTGCTGAGCCGGGTCCAGTAGTCGAGGTAGTGGCGCGCGACCTCGCGGTCGCGGATCACGAAGCCGACGTTGCTCTGGCCGAAGATGCCGCCCTCGGTGAAGTTGGTCGAGCCGGTCCAGACCTCGACCGGCTCGCCGTCCTCGAGCAGGACGATGAACTTGTTGTGGGAGATCGCGCTGTTGGTCTTGCGCGGGATCATCAGCTTCCGGATGCCGGCCTGCTTCGCCGCCTTCTCGGTCGCCTCGAACGGGCCCCGCGCGCGCCGGTCGTAGACGATCTTGACGTCGGCGCCGCGCTCCTTCGCCGCGCCGAACGCCTCGAGCACCGGCGCGTGGCTGAACTCATAGACCGACGCCCGCAGCCCGAAGCGGTCGCTCTTCGCCTTGCCGATGAAGCCGAGGATCGCCTCCTCGAGGCCGCGCGAGAGCCACTCGTAGGCCTCCCGGCGCTTCTTCGGGTCCGCGATCTTGTCCGGCGCCAGGTTGCCGAACTTGCGCGCGTAGGCCTGGCTCCCCGCCACCCCGCGGTTGAAGTGCACCGAGTAGCGGCCCTTGTCCTCGTTCGCGGTCTCGATCGTGACCTCGACCTCGGGCCCCTGGCGCAGCGCCGCGGGCTTGCCGTAGAGCGGGCGCACGGTGTAGGTGTAGCGGTGGTCGGGCTTGGCCGTGTAGTCGCCCCAGTTGAAGGCCTGGACCGGGTGCTCCTCGGTGCTCACCAGGTGGCCGGGCGGCGGGTCGGGGTCGGTCTCCGCGAAGGTGCGGAAGCCCATCAGCCAGCCGGTGCGGCCGCCCTTGCTGTGGTCGACCCGGTGGATGGCGAAGCCGAGCAGCCCCTTGCGCCGGGCGGCGCTGACGTCGAAGCCGAGCAGGACGACGTAGGGCCCGGAGACGGCGTGGACCGAGATCCCCTGGTTTCTGGCGCGAACTCGCATCGTCCCTCCCCGCGCGGGCGCGTCGGCCCGCCAGCGATCAGGCAGTTCCAAGTTCGCGCAGTATAGCCGTAAAACGTCAACCGGGGGCAGGGGGGACGGCAACGTAGCAGTCCCGCAGGCGGCGCAGCAGCTCGAGGTGCCAGGCCAGGAGTTGGCCGTCGCCGTAGCCGTCGTTCCAGGCCGCGCTCTTGCCGCGCTCGGTCTCGGGGTAGAGGCGGGCGCCGACCACGCTCGGGCAGTCGCCGAAGTAGACGTCGCGGACCTTGGCCACGCCGGCGGCCAGCCCGTCGAGGTACTCGGGGTCGGAGCGGATGCGGTCGCCGACGCGCGCCGCCTCCTCGATCGCCTCGTCGGTGCGCTCGGCGACCGCGAGGTTGGCCTGCTCGGCCTTCCACGCCGCGTACTCGGCGAGGGTGCGCTCGTAGTCCGGGGGGTACGCCGCGCGGCGGCGCCCGTTCCAGGCCGGCGAGGCTTCGGCCTGCCGCGCCTCCGGGTGCAGCTCGAGCAGCTCGTCGAGAACGGCGCGGACGCTCGCCGGCGGGGCGTCGCGCGGCGAGTCGATCAGGAGCTGGACCTTGCAGCTCTTGGGCGTGTAGAGCGTGAACGGCCCGTCGGTCGAGGCGGCGAGGATCTGCTCCGCGAGGTCGAGGAAGACGTCGATCCGCCCGCCGCGGCGGACCTCGACGCGCTCGACCCGGGCCAGCTCGCCGGCGGCGAAGCGCTCGCTGCCGCCGCTGTCGGTGCCCGGGCCGTGCACCTCGTTGTTGGTGTAGAAGCCGCCGCAGTCCGAGGCGAGCGGGACGCGGACGATCACCCAGCCGCCCTTGAAACGGGCGTTGAGCGGGCCTTCGAGGTCGGCGGCGGCGGCCGGCGCGGCGACGGCGAGCGCGAGGGGCAGCGCGAGGAGCAGGGCCTTGGTCATGTTGGCCGGGGATTCTAGCGGCACGCTCGCCGAGCTCGCGTGCCACAAGGGTCGCAGGCCTGGCCAACTCCGGCCGAACTCGACTCGTTCGGTCGGAGTTGGCCAGCCGAGCGAAGCTAGCCCGCCTCGCCGTCGCCCTCTTCGACCTCGACCTCGATGCCGTCCTGCTCGGCGTCGTCGCCCGCCTCGCCGTCCGCGGGCTCCTCGGGGGGCGGCAGCGGCTCGGCCGCGCGCAGCCGCGCGAGGCTGTTGCGCAGGGTCTCGGCGGTGGCCGGGGCGAGGTAGAGGGCGAAATCGCGGCCGGTGACCGCGGCCGGGACCTCGCCGCCGGCGGCCGGCGGGTAGAGCGTGATGGTCTCGGTCGCCGCGGCGCCGGCCTCCGCGCCGTCGGCG
>CAZNIX010000478.1:0-3783 GCA_964573125.1 uncultured Thermoanaerobaculia bacterium | reverse complement strand
GAGCGCGCCGCCCCCGGAGACCGGCGCCCCGCCCGCGGGCTCGATGCCGACCGACCCCTACCGGCCGCCGCTGCGGCCGGTGGCGGTGGCCCCGGCGCCGGTCGCGGCGGCCGACGCGCTCGCCTTCCTCCGCCTGCGCAGCCGCGACGTCGGGACCGAGCTCGGCGTCGGTCTGCTCACCGGTCTCGCGATCTGGGCCGCGGCGCTCGGGCTCGCCGGGCTGGTGGTCTGGGGCCTGAACGCCACCGGCGCCGGCGACCTCGTGCCGAGCGAAGCGCCGCGGCTGATCGTCTTCGTCGCCGCGCAGCCGGTCTGGCTGCGCCTGGCGGTCAGCCTCTCAGCCGGGCTGGTCGAGGAGCTGTTCTTCCGCGGCTTCCTCCAGCCTCGGCTCGGCCTCGGGCTGACCACGGTGCTGTTCGTCCTCGCCCACGCCGCCTACGGCACGCCGGCGATGTTCGTCACCGTCGCGTTCCTATCGCTCGCCTACGGCTGGCTCGCGCGCCGGCGGGGGAGCGTGTGGGCGGCGGTCGCCGCCCACACGCTGTTCGACGCCGTCCAGCTCCTGATCGTCCTCCCCGCGGCGCTGCGGCAGATGGAAGGCCAACCGTAGCTTCCATGCCTTTCGACCCCGGCGGCGGCAGGACACGCGCCCACAGGCGCGCGCCGCGAAGCGGCGACTCGGGGGAGGGGCCCCCGCAGGACCGCGCTCCTGCGGAAGGGGGGCTGGAACAGCCCCCTGAAAAAGACCTGGGGCGGGCGGCAGGGGCTGGAACAACCCCCCTCGAAAAAAGATAGGATGGGCCGGTGGCCGGGCTCCAGTTCCACCTCGCCATCGGCAGCCGGTTCGAGAACGTCGAGATCGTGCAGATCGTGCTCAACGACGCCCTCGAGCGGATGGGTGTCGAGGCGGACACCCGGCACTGGATCGACCTCGCCGTGCGCGAGGCGGTGGCCAACGCGATCAAGCACGGCAACCGGGGCGATCCGGACAAGCGGGTCGAGGTCTGCATGTGCCGCGACGGCGGCGAGGTGGTGGTGCGGATCGAGGACGAGGGGACGGGGTTCGACCCCCGCGACGTCGTCGATCCGCTGGCGCCCGAAAACCTGCTGCGGCCCGATGGCCGCGGCATCTTCTACATCGAGAAGTTCATGGACGGGGTGGAGTGGGGCGCGCGTCCCGGCGGCGGCACCGTGGTGACCCTGCGCAAGCGGGTGGCCGAGGCGGCCCCCGGGGCGGCGGGCCCGGCCGGCGCGGGCGAGCCCCCGCGCACCGATCCCGGCACGGAGGAGAGGACGCGATGAACATTACCAGTCGGCAGCGCGAGGGCGTGACGATCCTCGAACCCAAGGGCAAGATCACGATCGGCATCGGCGACGTCGCCCTGCGCAACGCGGTGCACGAGGCGGTCGGCGGCGGCTCGAAGAAGATCCTGATCGACCTCTCCGGGGTCACCACCATCGACTCGTCGGGGATCGGCGAGGTGGTCGCCGCATTCACCACGGTCACCAACCGGGGCGGCAAGCTGAAGCTGCTCCACCTGCCGCCGAAGGTCCAGGACATCATGCAGGTGACGCAGCTCATCACCGTCTTCGAGGTCTTCGACGACGAGGACGAAGCCATCGCGTCCTTTTGAGGCCGTCCCGCCGACGCCGCCCGGTCCCCCCGCGCGGGTGGCCGAGTTGGCGGCGCGCGTCGAGGCGCGCCTGCCCGCGCTGCTGCCGCCGGTCGCGGAGCGCCCGCGGCGGGTGCACGAGGCGATGCGCTACGCGCTGACCTCGCCGGGCAAGCGGCTGCGCCCGGCGCTGACGCTGGCGGTCGCCGAGCTCCTCGGCCGCCCGGGCGCGGCCGCCCGCGAGCCGGTGCTCGACCTCGCGTGCGCGGTCGAGATGGTCCACGCCTGCTCGCTGGTGTTCGACGACCTGCCGGCGCAGGACGACGCCGCCCTGCGCCGCGGCCGGCCGACCCTCCACCGCGCGTTCGGCGAGGACGTCGCGCAGCTCGCCGGCCTGGCGCTGCTCTCGCGCGCCTACGCCGTGGTCGCCGAGGCCGGGCAGCGGCTGGCTCTCGGCCGCTACACGGTCGAGGACATGATCCACCACCTCGCCGCCGCGATCGGCACCGGCGGCCTGATCGGCGGCCAGGCGCTCGACCTCCACACCCCGCCCGAGGAGCTCGACCTCGAGCGGCTGGAGTACATCCACAGCCACAAGACCGGAGCGCTGTTCATCGCCGCCGGCGAGCTGGGGGCGATGGCGGTCGACGCCCGCCGGCGCGACCTCGAGGTGATCACCCGCTACGCCAAGAACCTCGGCCTCGCGTTCCAGATCTCGGACGACCTGCTCGACGTCCTCGGCACCCCCGAGGTGACCGGCAAGGACAGCCACCAGGACGCCGGCAAGGTGACGTTCGTGAAGCTGCTCGGGATCGAGGGGGCGCGCACGCTCGCCGCCGAGCTGATCGAGTTCGCGGTCGCCTCGCTCGCGCCGCTCGGCCGCCGCGCCGAGGTGCTGCGCCAGCTCGCGGCGTTCGTGCGCGACCGGGGGCGGTGAGGGGCGGATGACCGGCCCGGCACCCGGCGCACGCGAAGGCGAGTCCGGCGGCCGCGATCCCGCGGCACCCGGGGGCGGTGAGGGACCGACCCGATGAACGACCGAGCGCCCGGCCGGCGCGCGTCGGAGACCGGCCGCGATCCCGCGCCTCTTGGGCGCGGCGGCGGCGAGTCCCGGGCGGCGGCGCCCCACGACCTCGAACGGGTGCGCGCCGAGCTGCGCCGGCTCGGCTACCTCTCGCACCGTTTCGACCGCTTCTTGCTCCAGGACGCGCTGACCCCGCGGCGGCCGTGGCGGAGCCTCGCGGCGCTCGCGGTCAAGGTCGGGCTGCTCGCCGGCGCGCCGCTGGCGCTCGCGCTCGCGTTCGCGCTCGCCGCCGCCAACGGCAACCTGGCGGCCTCCCCCCTCGATCTCTTCCCGCTCTTCGCCCACCTGCTGGCGCCGGCGGCGGCGGCGGTCGGGCTCGCGTTCCTGGTCCTGTGCGCGGCGCTGACCCTGGTGCTCCGGGTCTCGCACGTGCGGCGGATCGAGGCGCTGGCGCTGGCGGCCGCGCTCGTCGCCGGCGCGGCGGCGCTCACGCTCGGCGCCTGGCGGCTCTCCGACCTCACCGCGGAAGCCCGGCCGTGGCAGCTCGCGGTGCTCGCGGTGGCGGCGCCGGCCGCGATCTACGCGCTGGTCAAGCTGATCCACGGCGGCCTGCTCGCGCTCGCCATCCGGCTCACCGACCATGCCCCCGAGGGCCGGGTCTTCTCGCGCCGCTGGGCGGGGCTGGCGCTCGCGCTCTCGGCGTTCCTGCTCTTCTTGCCGGTGGTGGTCGCGGTCGGGCGGCCGGCGCCGGCGCCGCCGCCGTCGCTGCCGTCGGCGCCCGGCGACCGCGTGCTCCTGATCGGCGTCGACGGCGTGCTGCCGGCCGAGCTGGAGTACCTGCTCGCCCGCGGCGAGCTGCCCGCGCTCGGGCGGCTGGCGGAGGAGGGGAGCGGGCTGCTCGCCTACCGCCGGCCGCCGGCGGAGGCGCCGGCGGTGTTCTGGACCACGATCGCCACCGGCCGGCCGGCGGCCGAGCACGGCATGACCGCGCTCGACAGCTACCGCCCGCGCGGGCTGGCGACGCCGCTCGCCCGCTCCGGTCCGCTGCGCTGGTACTGGGCGCGGGTGGCGGCGCCGCTCGGCCTGGCCGAGCACCGGCCGGTGCTCGCCAACCGCCGGCGCGCCTACGCGGTCTGGGAGCTGGCG
>CAZNIX010000477.1:0-3790 GCA_964573125.1 uncultured Thermoanaerobaculia bacterium | reverse complement strand
TTCGTGCTGGAGGCCGGCGGCCTCGAGGAGCGGCTCGACCGTGGCCCGCCCGAGCCCCGCCCGCCTGCTGATCGTCGACGACGAAGAGCCGATCCTGTTCGCGCTGCGCGAGTACTTCTCCGCGCGCAGCTACGAGGTCGACTGCGCGAGCGCGCGCGAGGAGGCCGAGGAGCTGATCGCGAGCCGCTCCTACGCCGCGGTGATCGCCGACCTGCGCCTGGCCGGCGACGGCCACGAGGGCCTCGACCTGGTCGACTACGCCACCGGCCGCTCGCCGGCGATCCACGTCATCGTGCTCACCGCCTACGGCTCGCCCGAGATCGAGCAGGCCGCCCGCCGCCGCGGCGCCGAGGCCTTCCTCCACAAGCCGATCCCGCTCGCCGAGCTGGAGCGCGTGGTCGCCGGGCTGGTCGCGGCGCCGGGGTGAGCGGACGCTTCGCAGCCCGATCCGTTTCGGCGCCGCCCGCCCGGCTCACCCCTCCCGCCTCCTCCCCCCCACCTCGTCCCCGGCGACGGCGGGATCGCGCTCGAACACGCCGTGGGAGTAGAGCGCCTCGTCGAGGTCGTTCGTCGCCTGCGCCTGCTCGAGCCAGAGGTTCCAGTAGGCGATCAGCTCCTCCTCCGAGAGGTTGCGCAGGTCGAGGTCCTCTTCGCTCAGGAACTCGTCGCGGATCGCGGTCACGGCCCGCCTCCCGAGGCGGCCTCGAAGGGGAGCACCCCTGCGGCCTGCTCGACCACCAGCCGATGGGCGTCGGCCAGCGGCAGGCCGGCGATCTGCCGCTGCACCGCAGGCCACCGTTCGCCCCAGGGCTCCGCGGCCGTCCGGTAGCGCGCGAGCCGCTCCTCGTTGGCGCGGATCAGCTCGCGGCGCTCGCGGTCGAGCGCCTCCTCCAGCGCCTCGCGCCCGTCGGCGACCCGGGCCAGGAGCGGCCGCTCCCGCACCGCCTCGGCCCACTCCGCGGGGTGCTCTCGGGCGAGCGCCAGGAGGTCGCGGGCGCTGCGGGAAAAGCGAAGCTGCGCGCGCGGCTCGTCCATCAGACGCGCCAACTCGCCGACGACCGCATAGTCCTTCTCCCGGTTGGTCAGCTTGATCGCCGCCAGCGGCTCGAGACCGACGACCTCGCTCCCCCTCGCTTCGGCTTGCGCCCACATATCGCCCAGCCGCCGCGGCGTGATCCGCGGCGGCCGAGTCACGAAATCCGCGCGCAGCCGGAGCGCTGCCGTCCGGAACTCGAGGTGCGCGCTCCAGCCGCCGGCCAGCCAGCGCAGGTCGAGCGGAGCCCCGAAGCGATAGCGCGCGCCCCGGCCGGCCAGCGTCGCGAGAACGTGGCCGACCGCTTCCGCGTCCTCACGCAGGATCCAATCGCCGTCCTTGCTCATCACCGCCAGCCGGTGGAGCACCACCGCCTGACCCGAGCTGATCAGTGCACGCAGGCGCCCGCGGTTGAACTCCGCAGTGAGGTCGAGATAGGGGTTCGCCATCGACGGCCGGCAGTATAGCGACCAGCCGGTCCCCGCCCACCCGCCGACGGGACCGCCGCGGCCGCAGGCACCGAACGGCCGTCACCTCAGCCAGGCGTAGCCGACCTTGAGGAAGAACGTCCGGCTCGCCTGGGTGAGGTCGATCGACTCGACGCCCAGGCGGGTGTCGGAGTAGCCGGCGAAGAGCACGGTCTGGGGGTTGAGCTTGTAGGAGAAGAGGAGCTGGGTGAAGAGGTCTTCCTGCTCGGCGGCGAAGCCGGGGACCTCGTAGAGCGCGAGGTCGCGGTCGATCCGCCGGTACTGGACGATGGCGCGGAAGAAGGTGCGCACGTTGAGGAAGTAGCGCAGCGTCGCCTGCGACAGGTTGGCCTGCAGGAACGTGCCGTCGTCGACCCAGAACTCCTCGTAGAGGTGCTCGGCGGCGCCGGAGAAGCGCGGGCCGAGGTTGAACTCGACCCTGGGCGCGACGCGGAGGAACTCGCTCGAGCGGGAGTTCGCGATGTCGACGATCTCGCCGCCGCGCAGGAACAGCTCGGCGAAGAAGTCGCCCGACGGGCGGGTCGACATGCGCAGGTCGGCGCGCAGGTGGTCGTAGGTCACGCCCGCGAAGCGCTCGCGGTTGGGCCGGACGCCGAGCTGCGCGAAGCTCTGGCGCGGGCCTTCGTAGATGAGGTCGAAGTTGTAGCTGTCCTCGAACAGCTCGCCGGTCTGGGTCTCGGTGTGGACCGTGCTCGCCTGGACGTGGAAGCGGCTGTACCAGCTCGACTCTGCGCCCCAGAAGGTGCGCTTGACCTGGAGCGCGCCGCCGCGCACGTCGACCTGGGGGATGAACCCGCTGTCGGCGCGGAAGTCCTCGCCCAGGGAGTAGAGGATGCCGAGCACCGTCCAGTCGCGGGTGCCCCGGTTGTAGGTGAGCCGGGCCGCGAGGTCGTCGAAGCTGCCGGTCGGCTGGCCGCGGGCGATCGCCACCTCGTCGGGGTAGCGGGTGGTCGAGCCGAGGACCTGGACGCGCACGGTGTCGGAGTCGGTGAGCCGGAGCAGGCCGTCGGCGCCGTAGACGTGGTTCTGGTAGTCGCCCTCGCCGTCGCGGCCGGCGTAGAGCAGGCCGAACGCCGAGCGGCGGCCGACGTCGCGCCGCCAGCGCACCACGCCCGAGCGCACGTCCTCCTCGATCGAGCCGAGCGAGGAGCCGAACGCGCCGGGGAAGATCAGGTTGTTGATCCGGTCCTCGGCGACGAAGACGCCGAAGGCGTGGCTCCCCTCCTTGCCCGCGACCTTGAGCCCCCACGCGGGATCGGCGACGGTGCGCGTGAAGACCGCGCGCAGCGGCGTGGCGTAGACGTCGGCGCCCTCGAGGAAGAACGGCCGCTTCTCGGGAAAGAAGAGGGCGAAGCGCTCGTTGACGTCGAGCTGCGCGGCGTCGGCCTCGACCTGCGAGAAATCGGGGTTGGCGGCGCCGAGCAGGGTGACGTTGTCGGTCGCCCCCCAGCGCACGGTGAGCCCGGCCTCGGCGTCCTCCTCGCCCGTCTCGAGCGGCCCCGCGAGGCCGGCGCGCCGGTCGGTGCGGTCGGCGGTGACCGTCGGCACCAGCTCGAGGTTGTGGCCGGTCTCGATGCCGGCGAACCCGGTCATCGGGTCGTACTGGCAGACCAGGCAGTCGAGGTCGCGCTGGTTGGCGCTCGAGTACAGCTCGTGGACCACCGAGCGCGGGTAGACGCGCTGGGCGAGGAAGCCCCAGGTCTGCTCCCCCGCGGCGTGCGGGAAGCGGAGCTGGCGGAACGGCACCGCGACCTCGACCGTGTAGCCGCCGGCGCCGATCCGCCCGGCGGCGTCCCAGATCGCGTCCCACGAGGCGTCCTCGCTGGCGTCGACGTCGCTGACGATGGCGTCGCGCTGGACGCCGAGCGGGTTGACCTCGAAGCGGTAGGCGCGCCGGCGGTCGTTGAAGGTGTCGATCGAGAAGCCGACGGCGTCGTCGACGAACTGGTTGTCGCGGTCGGCGAGGTGGGCGCGGATCGCCGCCGGCTCCGGGTCGTGGGCGCGGAACGCGACGTAGAGGCGGGCGTCGTCGAACGTGACCAGCGCCTCGGTCGCAACCGGCGGCGCGGTGTTGTCGCCGGGCAGCCACTCGTGGGTCAGCGGCACGACCGCGGCGTCCGACCACGCCGGCTCGTCGAGCGCGCCGTCGATCTCGATCGGGCCGGTGGCGGGACGGACCGTGAACGGGCCGGCGGCGCCGGGCGCGGCCGGCGCGCCGGCGTCCTGAGCGGCGGAGAGCGGCGCGGCGGCGGCGAGCGTCGCGGCGAGG
>CAZNIX010000476.1:0-3806 GCA_964573125.1 uncultured Thermoanaerobaculia bacterium | reverse complement strand
CTCGGCGTCGCGCAGGACCACCGGCGCCGGCGCCGCCGGCAGCTCGGCGTCGCGGGGGTCGGCGATCTCCATCACCACCAGGTCGTGGCGCGCGGCCGCGGCCTTGACCGCGGCGGCGTAGGGGGTGGCGACGAAGTCCGAGATCAGGAACACGACCGCCCGGCGCGCGAGCGTCCCGAGCGCGGCGCCGAGCGCGCGGTCGAGGTCGGTGCGGCCGCCGACCGGGCGCTCGAGCACCTCGCGCACCATGCGCAAGACGTGGGTGCGCCGCCGCTCCGGCGGCAGGAACAGCTCGAGCCGGTCGGTGAGCAGTGCCGCCCCGACCCGGTCCTGGTTGCGCAGCGCCGCGAACGCGAGCAGCGCCGCCAGCTCGGCCGCCAGCTCGCGCTTGAGGATCGCGCGCGAGCCGTAGCCGAGGCTGCCCGAGACGTCGATCGCGAGGAACACCGTGAGGTCGCGTTCCTCGACGAACTGCTTGACGTAGGGGGAGCCCAGCCGCGCGGTGACGTTCCAGTCGATCGTCCGCACGTCGTCGCCCGGCTGGTAGGGGCGGACCTCGGCGAACTCCATCCCCCGCCCCTTGAACACGGAGTGGTAGTCGCCGGCCACCCCTTGGTCGACCAGGCGGTTGGTGGCGATCTCGATTCTCCGGACCTTTCGGGCCAGATTCAGGGCCGAGGACGACTCGACCGGTCGGCTGGTCGGTTTCTTCCGAGGGGGGCTGGCGCCCCCCTCCCCGCGGGAGTGAATCCCGCGGGTCCCCTCCCCCGAGTCGGGGCCTTCGGCCCCGCGTGCCTGTGGGCGCGTGTCCTGCTGCCACCGGAGCCGGGGGCCTGTAGACTTCGTTCGATGGTCGAGACGATTCTCGTGGAGGCGCCCGGGCGCGGGCTCGTCGAGATCACCGCCGAGGTCGCGCGCGTGGTCGCCGCGAGCGGCGTCGCCGAGGGGCTGTGCACGGTCTTCGTGCGCCACACCTCGGCCAGCCTCGTGATCCAGGAGAACGCGGACCCCTCGGCGCGGCGCGACCTCGAGCGCTGGCTCGACCGCCTGGTGCCCGAGGACGACCCGCTCTACACCCACGTCGCCGAGGGCCCCGACGACATGCCCTCCCACGTCAAGGCCGCGCTCACCGCGGTCTCGCTCGGCATCCCGGTCGTCGGCGGCCGCCTCGCGCTCGGCGCCTGGCAGGGGATCTTCCTCTGGGAGCACCGCCGGCGGCCGCGGCGGCGCGAGGTCGTGGTCCACGTCGGCGGTTGAGCGGCACCGAGAGCGCGGGTGCCAGTGAGCGTCCCGCCGTGACAATGTGACAACGGCATTCTCGAGTCCGTATAATGCTTTGGTAGCATCGAACACAGGCCACCGTCGAGCGCCTTGGCCGGTGCGCCGACCGCGAGAGGTCGACCGGCCGGAGGGGGCTCCCCCGAGACCCGAGCCGCAGGAGACCCGCCGTGCCCAACCGCTCCCGCCCCCTTCGCTCCGTCCACCTCGCGCGTGTCCTCGCTACCGCCGCCCTCGGCACGCTGCCGCCGATGCCGGCGGCGGCCCAGTCGTGGCAGCCGATCGGCCCCGCCGGCGGCCCGGTGACTGCGCTGCTGGTCGATCGGGTGCACTCCCAGCGGATCTTCGCCGGTTCTGCTCACTCGGGGGTTTTCCTCAGCGCCGACGGTGCCGACTCCTGGTCGCCGTTGCTCGGCAGCCCGTCGGGGGCGTTTCGCAGCCTGGTCGAGATTCACCAGGGAGCCGACGGCGCGCTGTTCACGGTCGACTTCCACGGCGCCATCTACCGGGCCTCGCCCGACGGCGGCGCCTACGACGGAGCCTGGCAGGACGTCTCGATCCCGGGCCTCGAGGGCGCGACCGTGACGCTCGCCCTCGATCCGCTGGCGGCCGGCGTCGCCTACGCCGGCACCTATCTCGGGGTGCACAAGACGACGACCGCCGGCGCGAGCTGGACGCCGCTCGGCTTCCCGCAGACCGGCGCCGGGGGCGGCGCCACCGGCGGCGCCGCCGACCTGACGTTCGACGCCGCCGGCTCGACGCTCTGGGCCGCCACCTTCGGCGGCGTCTTCCGCAGCGCCGACGGCGGCGCCACCTGGCAGGCGGCGAGCGGCGGGCTCGCCGGCGACGCCCTCAACGTGCGCGCGCTGGCGGCGGCGCCGGGAGCGCCGGGCCGGCTCTACGCCGCGACCGCCGCCGGGGTCTATCGGACGATGAACGGCGGCCTGACCTGGACCCCGGTCGGGCCCGGCCCGGGCTTCGTCCGCGACCTGGTCGTCGACCCCGCCGACCCCCAGCGGCTTTGGGCGGTGCTCTTCGGACCGCTCCAGAAGAGCGTGGACGGCGGCGCGTCCTGGCACCCGGTGGCGGGGCTGCCCGACCCGGTCCACGCGCTCGCGCCCGACCCGGCGGGCTCGGGCGCCGTCTACGCCGGCAGCGACCTCGGGGTCCATCGCAGCGCCGACGGCGCGAGCTGGCAGCTCGCGAACGACGGGCTCACCGCCTTCGACGTCGTCGACCTCGACGGCCGCCCGGACACCGGCGGCCGGCTGCTCGCCGCGACAGCCGATGGCACGCTGCTCCGCAGCGCCGACGCCGGCGCGAGCTGGTCGACCGTGCTCGCCGGCGGGATCGACCAGGTGGCGAGCAGTCCCGCCGATCCCGCCGTCGCCTACGCGCTCGCCGAGCTGTCCCTCTCCCGGAGCGCCGACGGCGGGCTGACCTGGCAGGGGCCGGGATCCGGCGAGGGATGCGGGTTCTTCTCGACTTGCCTGATGGGTTTGTGGCTCGACCCGGAGGAGCCGGACGTCGTGTTCTTCGGCGCGCGCCTTCTCGTGCCCTTCGGCGAAGATCCGATCTACCTCTATCGGGAGGAAGGTGGTCCGGGAAGCGCCGAGGCGGTGTGGTCCGGATTGGAGGTCCCGGTGTACGACCTCGCGTTCGCTCCCGGCGAGCCGGGCGGACCCCGGACCGCGCTCCTGAGCGCCGGCCCGAGCGTGTTGGGGGTGAGCCTGTACCGGAGCACCGACGGCGGCGTGACCTGGGACGGAGTCGATCGGGCGGGTCTCGATCCGACCGACCCGCTGGTCGACGTCGCCGCCGACCCGCTGACCCCGGGGCGCGTCCTCGGCGCGGTGCCGGGCCGCGGCCTGTTCGAGAGCACCGACGCCGGCGACTCGTGGCACCCGTTCGGCAGCGGCTTGCCGGGCGCCGTGCAGCGGCTGCTCTTCGACGCCAACGCCCCGACCCGGGTCTATGCCGCCGGCGGCGAGGGCGTCTTCCGCAGCGACGACCGCGGCGCCACCTGGCGCCCGATCGGCACCGCGCCCTCCGACCGCCTGCGCGGAGCGTTCGATCTCGCCGTCACCGGCGACCCGCCGCGGCTTTTCGCCGGCACCGACCGCGGCGTCTGGGTGGCCGGCGCCGACACCTCCCCGTGCGTGCCCGACGACGTCACGCTCTGCCTCAACGGCGGCCGCTTCGAGGCGCGGGTCGGCTGGCAGGACTTCCAGGGCGGCGCCGGGCCCGGTCACGCGGTGCCGCTGACCGGCGACACCGGCGCCTTCTGGTTCTTCCGCGAGACCAACCTCGAGCTGGCGCTCAAGGTGCTCGACGGCCGCGGCGCCAACGGCTGGTGGTGGGTCTTCTACGGCTCGCTCTCGAACGTCCCGTTCACCCTCACCGTGCGCGACACCGAAACCGGGGACGAGCGCAGCTACGACAACCCGCCGCGGACCTTCGCCAGCCGCGGCGACACCCGCGGCTTCCCGGCGCCGGTGCCGGCAGGCGGGGCGGCGGCGCGCGCCGCC
>CAZNIX010000475.1:0-3812 GCA_964573125.1 uncultured Thermoanaerobaculia bacterium | reverse complement strand
GCCCAGGCCCGGAGGTCGGCGAGGAACGGCTCGCGGCCGCGCCAGCGCGGCGCCGCGCGCGGCGGCGCTCCCCCGGCGCCGCCCCGCGCCGCGCGGTCCCGCACCGCGAACACGGTGTAGAGGCCCGTGCTCCGGAGGCTCTCCTCCTGCTCGACCGTCACCGCGAACCCGCGCTCGCCGAGGAGCCGGACCACGTCCTCGAGGCGGCTCCCGAGCGCGTGCACCTCGACCACGACCTGGGCGATCTTCGGCCAGTCCGCATCGGCGATGCCGGCGAGCGCCTGCCACTCGCCCTTCTCGACGTCGATCTTGAGCAGGTCGATCCGCTCCACGCCGAGGTCCGCGATCGCCTGGGAGAGCGTCCGCAGCGGGCAGTCGAAGCGCGTGCCGACCAGCCGCTGCTCGAGCAGCTCGTCGAGCAGTCGTTCGTCGACGCCGGCGCGCTGCTCGTCCGCCAACTGGTTGATCAGGAACGTCCGGACCACCTCGCGGTCGGCCGCCGGATCGGCGAACTGGCTCGAGATCAGGGAGGCGTGGGGGTAGAACGTGAAGCTCGCGGTCGCCTCGCGATCGGCGAGGCCGAACGCGAGCACCCTGACCTCGGGAGCGTGCAGCTCGGCGTTCAGCCGCAGGAGGTCGACGATCGGCGGCACCGGCTCGAACGCGTAGACCTCGGCGCCGGGGCAGACCTCGTGGACGAACAGGGCGAACAGGCCGACGTTGGCGCCGACGTCGAAGACGCAGGCGCCGGGCTCGAGCGCGACGCCGTGGCGCAGGTAGCTCCGCCGCGCGAAGATCTCCTCGTAGAGGAACGCGCACTCCCGCTCGCTGCGGGCGAAGACCGCCATGCCGTTGGGCAGCGTGGTCGCGCGCACGCCGTCGGGCAGGCCGCGGCGCTCGAGCGCCGCCTGCTTCCAGACCCGCGGCGCCGCGCCCGCGTCGGGCACGAGGCAGGCGACCAGGTAGGTGTCGCCTCCCTCCTCGCGCGCGAGCACCACCGCCTCGCGGACGCCGGGATGAGCGCCGAGCACGGCCTCGATCTCGCCCGGCTCGATGCGGTGGCCGCGGATCTTGACCTGGAAGTCGAGCCGGCCGAGGAACTCGATCTCGCCGCCGGGGAGCCGGCGGGCGCGGTCGCCGGTGCGGTAGAGGCGGCCGCCGGGCTCGGCGGCGAAGGGGTCGGGGATGAAGCGCTCGGCGGTGAGCGCGGGGCGGGCGAGATAGCCGCGGGCGAGCTGCACGCCGCCGATCAGCAGCTCGCCGGCGGCGCCGAGCGGGACCGGCTCGAGGGCGTCGCCGACCAGGTAGATCCGCGTGTTGGCCACCGGCGTACCGATCGGGACGACGCCGCGGGGATCGCCGCGGCGGCACGGCCACCAGGTGACGTCGACCGCCGCCTCGGTCGGCCCGTAGAGGTTGTGCAGCTCGCACCCGATGCGCTCGAAACAGCGCTCCTGGAGGTCGAACGCGAGCGCCTCGCCGCTGCAGACGATCCGGCGCAGGCCGCGGCATCCGCCCACGTCGTCCTCGGCCAGGAGCGCCTGGAGCATCGAGGGGACGAAGTGGACGGTGGTGATCCGCTCGCGCCGGATCAGCTCGACGAGATAGGCGCTCTCCCGGTGGCCGCCGGGGCGGGCGAGGACCAGCGTCGCGCCGGCGAGGAGCGGCCAGAAGAACTCCCACACCGAGACGTCGAAGCTGATCGGCGTCTTCTGCAGGACTCGGTCGTCGGCCTCCAGGCGGTAGGTCTCCTGCATCCAGAGCAGGCGGTTGACGATCGCCCGGTGCGTGTTGCCGGCCCCCTTCGGCCGCCCGGTCGAGCCGGAGGTGTAGATGAGGTAGGCGAGGTTGTCGGGTCGGGCGGTGGGGGGCGGAGCGTGGTCGGGGTAGGCGTCGAGGGCGTCGTCGGCGCCGTCGAGGCGGATCGTCGGTCGGTCGTGCCCGGCGAGCCGTCCGTCCGTCCGTCCCGCGGTCAGGAGCGCCCGGATGCCGGCGTCGGCGGCCATGAAGGCCAGCCGCTCGGCGGGGTAGTCGGGGTCGAGCGGCAGGTAGGCTCCGCCCGCCTTGAGCACCGCGAGCAGCGCGACCACCAGCTCGGGGGAGCGCTCGATCAGCACCCCGACCAGCGCCTCCGGTCCGACGCCGAGCGCGCGCAGGCGGTGGGCGAGCCGGTTGGCGCGCGCGTCGAGCTGGCGGTAGGAGAGCCGCCGCTCGCCGCAGACCACCGCCTCGGCCTCGGGGCGGCGCTCGACCTGGCGCGCGAACAGCTCGACCAGGGTCTCGCCGCCGCCGTCGTAGGTGACAGCGGTGCGGTTGCACTCTTCGAGCAGCCGGCGGCGCTCCTCCGCGGTCAAGAGCGGCAGCGTCGCCACCCGCCCGTCGGGGTCGGCCGCGACGGCGGCGAGCAGCACCTGGAAGTTCGCCAGCAGGCGGGCGATGGTCTCGTCGGCGAACAGCTCCTCGCCGTACTCGCACCAGACCACCAGGCCGTCGGCGGTCTCGGCCACGGTCAGCGTCAAGTCGAACTTGGTCCGGCCGCGGTGGATCGGCTGCGGCCGCTCGGTCAGCCCGCCGGCGTCGCGCCGAGCGGTCTCGGCGTCGTTTTGCAGCGCGAACACCACCTGCACCAGCGGGTGGTGGCTCGGGTCGCGCTCCGGGCGCAGCTCCTCGACCAGGCGCTCGAACGGCAGCTCCTGGTGGGCGTAGGCCGCGAGCGCGACCGCCCGCACCTGACCCAGCAGCTCGCGGAACGTCGCCTCCCCGCGCACCTCGAGGCGCAGCGCCAGCAGGTTGACGAAGAACCCGATCAGCCCCTCGATCTCGGCCCGCGTGCGGTTCGCGCTCGGGCTGCCCACCACCAGGTCGCGGCGGCCGGTGTAG
This sequence comes from uncultured Thermoanaerobaculia bacterium, assembly GCA_964573125.1. GTDB lineage: Bacteria > Acidobacteriota > Thermoanaerobaculia > Multivoradales > JBCCEF01 > CAVSQV01. The sequence continues at coordinate 932 of CAZNIX010000475.1, read as the reverse complement.
CGGTACAAGAGCACCGCGAACGCCGCGAGCAGCGTCATGAACGGCGTCGTTCCCTCGCGCCGGCTCAGCTCGCCCAAAGCCTGGGCCACCGCCGGCGGCACCCGCATCGCCGTCACCGCGCCGCGGTAGCTGCGCGCGGCCGGACGCGGGCGGTCCAGCGGCAGCTCGAGCAGCGCCGGCGCCCCGGCGAGCCGGTCGCGCCAGTACGACAGCTCGGCCTCCAGCCGCTCGCCCTGCAGCCGCTGCCGCTGCCACACCGCGTAGTCGGCGTACTGGATGGCCGGCTCGGCCAGCGGCGAGTCCTCGCCGCGCGCGAACGCCGCGTACAGCGTGCGGACCTCGCGCTGGAGGATCGCCATCGACCAGCCGTCGGAGACGATGTGGTGCAGGGTCACCACCAGCAGGTGCGCCGTCTCGCCGAGCCGCAAGAGCGCCGCCCGCACGAGCGGCCCCGTCGCGAGGTCGAACGGCCGCTCCAGCTCCTGCTGCTGGAACCGCCGGGCCTCGGCCTCCGGCGCCGCCGCACCGCGCAGGTCGCGCACCGCCAGGGGCACCTCCGCCGGCCGGGCGACGGCCTGCACCGGCCGCCCCTCGACGGTGGGAAAGCTCGTGCGCAGCGCCTCGTGGCGGCGCACCACCTCGGCCAGGCTCCGGCGCAGCGCGCCCTCGTCGAGCGCCCCCTCCCAGCGCACGCTCGCCGCGAGGTTGTACACCGGGCTGCCCGGGTCGAGCTGGTCGAGAAACCAGAGCCGCTGCTGGGCGAACGACAGCGGCAGCCGGCGGTCGCGCCCCACCCGGCGCACCCCCTCCGGGTCCGACGCCTCGCCCGCCGCCAGCGCCCGCTCCACCCGCGCCGCCAGCCCGCGCACCGTCGGCCACTCGAACAGCTCGCCCACCGACAGCTCCACCCCGTAGGCGCCGCGCAGCCGCGA
>CAZNIX010000474.1:0-3821 GCA_964573125.1 uncultured Thermoanaerobaculia bacterium | reverse complement strand
CGCGAATGCCGGCGACCGAGCCGCGGTCCACCGAGTAGACGCCGAGCCGGGTCAGGATGCGGTAGCGCGCGAGCTGCGCCTCGTCCATCGGCGCATAGCTCTCGCCACGGACCAGGCGCCGGGCGAGCGCGTAGCCGACCAGGACGTCCCACCACGAGGCATGGCTCATCGCGAAGATCAATCGCCGTGTCCCGGCGATCGCGCGTACGTCGCCGGTCTGCCACAGCCGGACTCGGTGGAAGCGCCGGCGCAGGTACCGATCCACGTACGGGTCGAAGAACGCCAGCATGGCCGGAGAACGCCGCGCCGGGATCACGCGCGCGCTCCGTCCGTGATCAACGCCGCCGCGCGGAGGCCGGAGCGGATCACGTTCGCCACGCCGGGACCGGGAAAGACGCTGCCGCCCGCCCGCACCAGATTCGCGACGCCCGGCACGCGCTGGGATGGACGGAAGCTGGCGAAGAGCCCGGGGCCGATCGCGGTGCCGTAGCAGGACTCTGCGCCGCCGGCGACGCCGTGGGCGAGCACGCGCCCCGTGGGCCACGCCACCGCACGGACCAGGCGCGCGCGAACGTCCTCGGCGAACGCCGGGTCCGCAGGCGCGCCGGGCCGGCCGTGCACGAGCGCGTAGTGCACGCTCGCTCTCTCGGGAGCGAGCGCGGAGTCGGTCACCGTCGGCACGGCGACGTAGAGGGGATGCTCGTGCTCGGCGTCGAAGTGGAACGCGTGGTGCGATCCGAGCCGGGGCCCTCCCTCGACGACCCACCAGGCCACGCGGGCGGCGTACGCGGGCTCGCGCGGCGTGGTGGCCTCGCTCTTCCCGAGCCAGCGTGCGGTGATCCCGGCATCGATGGCGGCGATGCACGCGTCCGCCGCGATCCGGCCGCCGGCGCTCGTGATGGCGGCGACGAAGCGACCGCCCGCCACCTCGAGCCGCGCGACGGCGGCACCGGTCTCGATCCGGGCGCCGTGCTTCGCGGCGAGATCGCGCACGGCGTGGGCGAGGGCGGCAATGCCGCCGTGCGGGTACCAGATCCCGGCCGTCGCGAAGAGGTAAGGGATGACGAGCGCCACGGCCGGGGCGCGGTCGGCGTCGTCGCCCTCCTCGGCCGGCGCCGGCGGCGGAGCGGTGGCGGCCGCGCCGAGCCGCATCCGGCCGTCGACGCTGCGCCGGGCGTGGATCAGCTCGACCCGGCGCGCGTCCGGGGTGAGGTGGGCGACGAGCCGATCGGTGGTCAGGAAGTCGGCGCCGCGGCGCAGCCGGACCCTGGTCTCGGCGCGCACCACGCCGTCCTCGCGGCGGTAGGTGATCGAGCCGGCGGTCAGCGTCGGGGGCTCCGGCCCCTCGAGCCGGGCGACCTCGGGGCGGCCGACGAGCGCGAACTGGTCGAGACGGAGGCGGGCGACGATGCGCCGGGCGGTGGCGCGGTAGAGGCCGGCGTAGAGCAGCTCCGCCGGCCCGCGGGTCTCGACCCGCTGCCCCTGGTGGCCGACGGTCAGGCCGTCGGCGGTGAGCACCAGACCGTCGGGACCGATCAGACGCAGCGCGCCGTCGAGGCTCGCCTCGTGGCTCTCGCGGTCGTAGCTCGCCTGCCGGGCCGCGACGTGGTACGGCGTCCCCTGCTCGTCGTAGAGCGTGAGCGCGACATCCTCGAGCAGCACCACGGTCCCCCGCCGCACCTTCACCGACGCGCCCTGGATGTCGAAGACCGGCCGCCCCTCCTCGCTGAGGGTGTACTGGAAGCCCTCGCCGATGAGCGTGATCTCGCCCTCCGGCCGCGGTCCGGCGCCGCCGGCGTCGACGGGCGGCTTGTCCCCGCGGCGGCGCAGCGCGAACACCGCCGCCACCACCGCCAGCCCGACGATGAACAGCGCGAGCAGCAGGCGGCGCAGGCCGGCGATCGGAGGGCGGCGCGCGCTTGGCATCCGGCTATTGTACGAGGGGGCTAAGCTGTAGCGCGCGCGTGTTTTTCGAGGGAGGCTTTTCAAGCCCCCCTCCCCGCGCGAGTGACGGTCTTGATTGAAGGGGGCGCGGGTCCCCTCCCCCGAGTCGGCGGCGCACAGCGCCGCCGCGCGCCTGTGGGCGCGGCGCCGGACGGACGAGCCTCCGAGCACCGGCCCGGCGTTTCGGCGTTTCGCGCCGCACCTCCGAGGGGCGTGTCCACCCGATGGCGGTGCAGTGTCCTACGCCGGGCGGGCGTCGATCAGGCGGAGGACGGGGCCGCCGCGGTAGCGGTCGTGCTCGATCTGGCCGAGCGCTTCGAAGCGGCCGGCGAGGTCGCCCTCGCGCTCGGCCCAGCGCCAGCCGACGAGCGCCAGGCGAGCGCCGTCGTCGCCGGCGGCGAGCGCCGAGAGATGGCCGCGGCCGAAGCGTCGCGGCGGGAAGAGCAGCCTCATCGGCCCCACCCGCGCGAGCGGCTGCGGGTTGCCCTGGCCGGTCGGCTCGAGGCGCGCCAGCGCGGCGACCAGCCCGCGGTCGACGCCGCCGGGGGCGAGCGCCAGCTCGTACTCGTAGCGCCGCGTGAGCAGCTCCGCCGGCCACTCCGCCGCCGCCGCCTCCTCCCACGCCCCGGCGAGCGCCGGCAGCCGCTCGCGGGCGACCGCCAGGCCGATCGCCTGGGCGTGGCCGCCGAAGCGCTCGAGCTCCCCCGCCCAGCGGCCGAAGAACGCGTGCAGCTCGATGCCCGGGACGCTGCGCCCGGAGCCGGTGGCGATCTCCGCCGCGGGCGCGAGCAGCAGCGCCGGGCGGTGGTAGTCGCGCGCGATCCGGCCGGCCGCGATACCGACCACCCCCGGGTGCCAGCCCTCGCGCCAGGCGATCGCGATCGGCGGCAGCGGCGAGCGCGCCGCGAGCGCCGCGCGCGCCTCCTCGACCACCCGGTCCTCCTCTTCCTGGCGCGCGCGGTTCCAGGCGTCGAGGTCCTCGGCCAGGCGCTCGGCGCGCGCGGGGTCGCGGACGAGCAGCAGCTCGAGCGCGCGCGCGGGGTCGTCGAGGCGGCCGGCGGCGTTGATCCGCGGCCCGAGGCGGAAGCCGACGTCGGCGGCGGAGAGCGGCGGCTGCACCCCGGCGCGCCGGAACAGCGCGCGCAGGCCCGGCGAGCGGGTGTCGCCGAGCGCCGCCAGGCCGAGCGCCGCGATCACCCGGTTCTCGCCGGTCAGGGGCACGAGGTCGGCGATCGTGCCCAGGCAGGCGATGCGCAGAAGCTGGCCGAGCGGCGCCGGCCGGCCGCAGCGCTCGGCGACCGCGAGCGCGAGCTTGAGCGCGAGGCCGACGCCGGCGAGGTCGGGGAACGGATAGCCGCAGCCGGGCTGCCGCGGGTTGACCAGGATCGCGCCGGCCGGGGTCGCGGCGCCCGGCAGGTGGTGGTCGGTGACGATGACGTCGATGCCGGCGTCCGCGGCCGCCGCGACCGCGGCCGCCGAGGAGACTCCGCAGTCGGCGGTGACCACCAGCGCGCACCCCAGCTCGCGCGCGCGCTCGACGTGGAGCGGCTGGAAGCCGTAGCCCTCGCGCAGGCGATGGGGCAGGATCTCCTCGGCGGCGAAGCCGCAGGCGCGGAGCACCGCGAGCAGCAGCGCCGCCGCGGTCACCCCGTCGACGTCGTAGTCCGCGACCACCGCCACGCGCTCGCCGCGCTCGCGGGCGGCGGCCAAGCGCTCGACGGCGTCGCGCAGGCCGGTGAGCAGGTAGGGGTCGTGGAGCTGGTCCGCGCTCGGGCGCAGGAAGCGGTCGGCGCCGGCGCGGTCCTCGACGCCGCGGCGGGCGAGCAGCGCGGCCAGCCAGCCGGGCAGCCCCGAGCGCTCGAGGCGCTCGGCGGCGG
>CAZNIX010000473.1:0-3822 GCA_964573125.1 uncultured Thermoanaerobaculia bacterium | reverse complement strand
CCGCCGCCGTCGGGGCGCTGGCGGTCGGCCTCGTCGCCGCGCCGCCGCCGGCCGCCGCCGCCGACTGGCCGCACTGGCGCGGGCCCGCCGCGGACGGCACCTCGACCGAGACCGGCCTCGTCTCGAGCTGGTCGCAGGAGGGCGAGAACCTGATCTGGCGGCACGACTTCGTCGGGCGCTCGACGCCGGTCGTGGCCGCCGGGCGGGTGTGCGCGAACGGCCGCGCCGGCGAGGGGGTCGCGCGCCAGGAGATGGTCGCCTGCTTCGACGCCGGGAGCGGCGAGAAGCTGTGGGAGAAGCGCTGGCCGGTCTACCACACGACGGTGCCGTGGAACCGGGTCGGCTGGCCCAACCCGGCGCTCGACCCCGAGACCGGCTACCTCTACGTCCAGGGCGTCGCCGGCCGCTTCTTCTGCTTCGACAGCGCCGACGGGCGCGTCGTCTGGTCGCGCTCGCTGATCGAGGAGTACGGCTTCATGGAGGGCTACGGCGGCCGCACCCAGACGCCGGTGATCGACGAGGAGCGCGTGATCGTCACCTTCGCGTCGAGCAACTGGGGCGACCAGTCGCGGCCGCTGCACCGGATGTACGCGTTCGACAAGCGCACCGGCGAGGCGATCTGGGCCTCCTCGCCGGCGACCTCGATGGCCGACAAGAACTCCCAGTCCACGCCCGCGATCGCGGTGGTCGGCGGCCGCCGGCTGCTGATTCAGGGCAACGGCGACGGCACGGTCTACGCCGTCGAGGCGCGCACCGGCCGGCCGGTCTGGAGCTTCCGGCTCTCGAAGCGCGCGATCAACACCTCGGTCGTGGTCGACGGCGCCACCGTCTACGCCGCCCACAGCGAGGAGAACGTCGACGAGCCGACCATGGGCCGGGTGGTCGCGATCGACGCCTCCGGCCGCGGCGACGCCACCGCGAGCCACGAGAAGTGGCGGGCGCCGCTCGGGGTCGGGTTCGCCTCGCCGGCGCTCGCCGGCGGCGTCCTCTATGTGATCGACAACGGCGCCAACCTGCTCGCGCTCGACGCCGCGACCGGGCGCCAGCTCTGGCAGCACAACCTCGGCACCGTGGGCAAGGCGGCGCCGGTGGTCGCCGACGGCAGGATCTACGCGACCGAGGTCAACGGCCGCTTCCTCATCCTCGCGCTCGCGCGCGAGGGCGCCCGGCAGCTCGACCTCGAGGAGCTGTCGATGCCGGGCTCCGACCGCTACGCCGAGATCTACGGCTCGCCGGCGATCGCCTACGGCCGGATCTACTTCACGACCGAGGAGGGGATCTACTGCCTGGGCGACGAGAGCAAGCCGTTCCGCGCCGGCGCGGGGCCGCCGTGGGAGGTCGCCGGCGAGGAGCCGCCGCCGGCCGGCGCCGCGCCCGCGACGCTGCTCGCGATCCCGGCCGAGATCCACGTCGCCCCCGGCCAGACCGTGCAGTTCCGGGTCGAGGCGTTCGACGAGCTGGGGCGTGCGCTCGGCCGCCGCGACGCCGTCTGGTCGCTCGACGGCCTCGCCGGCACGGTCCTCCCCGACGGCCGCTTCACCCCGGCGCCCGACTCGCCATACCAGGCCGGCGCGGTGGTCGCGACGGTGGGCGGGCTGACCGCGAAGGCGCGCGTGCGGGTCAACGCGCCGCTGCCGCTGCGCGACGATTTCGAGTCGCTGCCGGTCGACGGGCGGCCGACCTATCTCTTCTCGTACCTGCTGCCGTTCCGGGTCGCCGAGGTCGGCGGCGGCAAGGCGCTGTCGAAGGTGCCGCTGCCTCAGGCCGACCGCCACCACACGCTGGTCGGGCCGCCGGCGCTTGCGAACTACACGGTCCAGGCCGACCTGATGGCGACGCGCAAGGGGCGCCGGGTCCCCGACCTCGGGCTGATCAACTCCGGCTACACGCTCGACCTGATGGGCGCGTTCCAGCAGGTCCAGGTGCGCTCGTGGCTCGCCGAGCAGCGCGGCACCCACCAGGTGCCGTTCGCCTGGGAGACCGACGTCTGGTACACGATGAAGCTGCGGGTCGACCACGAGGCGGGCAAGGCGGTCGTCCGCGGCAAGGTCTGGCGGCGCGGCGAGCCGGAGCCCGCCGAGTGGACGATCACGGCCGAGGATCCCTACCCGATCGAAAATGGCAGCCCGGGGCTGGTCGGCTACTCGCCGGCGCCGATCTACTACGACAACCTCGCCGTGACGGCGAACTCCGAGGGGGACGCGAAGTGACGAGGCTCATGAACCGTGCCGCGACCGTGGCGCTGGCGCTGGCCGCGCTGCCGGCGGCCGCCGCCGCCGAGGAACCGCCGATCGCGATGTTCGGCGGCGGGCCCGCGCGCCGGGCTGCTGAGGCGCCTTCAGGCGCCGAAGCGGCCCCGCGAGAGTCCGCCGCCATGTTTGGCGGGGGCCCGTCCCGCAATATGGTCTCCTCCGAGACCGGTTTGCCCGCGACCTGGGACCCGGACGCCGGCGCCAACGTGTTGTGGATGCAGCCGCTCGGCTCGCAGGCCTACGGCGGCCCGGTGGTCTATCGGGGCAAGGTCTTCGCGGGCACCAACAACGAGCGGGCCCGCAACCCCAAGCTCACCGGCGACCGCGGCGTGATGATGGCGTTCGACGCCGCGACCGGCGAGTTCCTCTGGCAGTCGGCGCACGAGAAGCTCCCGACCGGCCGGGTCAACGACTGGCCGCTCCAGGGGATCTGCTCGGGGCCCGCGGTCGAGGGCGACCGGCTCTACTACGTCAACAACCGCGCCGAGATCGTCGCCGCCGACGTCGAGGGCTTCCGCGACGGCGAGAACGACGGCCCGACGACCGGCGAGGCCAACGCCTCCGAGATCGACGAGGACGTCGTCTGGAAGCTCGACATGATCGCCGAGCTGGACGTCTTTCCGCACAACCTCGCGGCCGGCAACCCGCTGATCGTCGGCGACCTCCTGTTCACGGTCACCGCCAACGGCGTCGACGAGAGCCACACCAACATCCCGGCGCCGCTCGCGCCCTCCTTCATCGCGGTGAACAAGCGGACCGGCGAGCTGGCGTGGGAGGACGACTCGCCGGCGGGCAACATCCTCCACGGCCAGTGGTCGAACCCGGCCTACGCGGTGGTCGGCGGCAAGCCGCAGGTGATCTTCCCCGGCGGCGACGGCTGGATCTACTCGTTCGTGCCCGAGAGCGGCGAGCTGATCTGGAAGTTCGACTGCAACCCGAAGGCCGCGAAGTGGGAGCTCGGCGGCGCCGGCACGCGCAACAACCTGATCGCGACGCCGGTCGTCCACGACGGCAAGGTCTACATCGGCGTCGGCCAGGACCCCGAGCACGGCGAAGGCGTGGGCAACCTGTGGGCGATCGACGCCGCCGCCGGCACCGGCGACGTCACCGCCAAGGCGGCGGTCTGGAACCGCGGCGGCGAGGAGTTCGGGCGCACGATCTCGACGGTGGCGATCGCCGACGGGCTGCTCTACGCCGCCGACCTCTCGGGCCGGCTCTACTGCCTGGACGCCGCGACCGGCGAGCACTACTGGACCTACGACGCGTTCGCCGCGATCTGGGGCTCGCCGTACCACGCCGACGGCAAGGTCTACCTCGGCGACGAGGACGGCGACGTCGCGGTGCTCAAGGCGGGCAAGAAGCTCGAGGTGCTGGCCGAGATCAACATGGGCGCCGCGGTCTACACCACGCCGGTGGCCGCCGGCGGCGTGCTCTACATCATGAGCCGCAACGCGCTCTGGGCGCTCCAGCAGGGCGCGCAGTGGAAGCCGCCGGCGGCGCCGGCGGGCGAGGCGAAGCCGGCGGCGCCGAGCAGCAGCGGGCGCCGCGCGCCCGAGCCGCCGGGCCGGGC
>CAZNIX010000472.1:0-3824 GCA_964573125.1 uncultured Thermoanaerobaculia bacterium | reverse complement strand
TCACCGGCCGGGCGGCCGCGGGCGGCGCCGCCGGGGCGCCGGCGGGCGATCTGCTAGACTGACCCCCGATCCGCCGGCGCCGGCATCGCTCTCCGCCCCGCCGGCACACGCAGGGAGCCCGCCATGCCCCACATCGGCATCCAGGAACTGCTCGTCATCTTGCTCATCCTGGTGCTGCTCTTCGGCGCCACCAAGCTGCCGCAGATCGGCCGCGGCCTGGGCGAGGGGATCCGCAACTTCAAGCGCGGGGTCAAGGACGGGACGGACTCCGCCCCGAAGCCCGAAGAACCCCGCGAAGCCGACGACCGCGCCGCTTCGTGACCAACCGGGCGCGAGCGCACGCGAGAGGCCAGCGCCTGCAGCCCTTGCCGGGCGCGAGCCCATGCGAAGGGCTAGCGGGCTCGCCCTGCAGGCCTTGCCGGGCGCGAGCCCATGCGAGGGGCTAGCGTGCTCGCCCTGCAGCCCTTGCCGGGCGCGAGCCCATGCGAGCGGCTAGTAGCCGGGCGCGAGCGCAAGCGAGAGGCTAGCGCGCTCGGCTGACCGGATCCGCACAGGCGGCGCCTGGGCGGACCCGGTCAGGCCTGCAGCCTTAGCCGGGCGCTCGCATGCGAGCGCCCGGCTAAAACTCGAACAACTGGTCGGCGCCCGACTCCTCCCACACCCGGCGGTGGTGCTCGACGTAGGTCGAGAGTACGCGGGTGAGGTAGGTGCGGGTCTCGCGGTACGGCGGCACGCCGCCGAAGCGCTCGACCGCGGTCGGTCCGGCGTTGTAGGCGGCGAGCGCGAGCTCGAGGTCGCCGTCGTAGTCGGCGAGCAGCTCGCGCAGGTAGCGGGCGCCGACCTCGAGGTTGACCGCCGGGTCGCCGAGGTCGAGCCCGCCGCCGGCCGCGTCGAGCAGCCGGCCGGTCTCCGGCATCACCTGCATCAGCCCGACCGCCCCCTGGGGCGACACCGCGTGCGGCACGAAGCTCGACTCGGCCTCGACCAGCGACGCGACGAGCAGGCTGTCGAGACCGTGGCGGCGGGCGACGGTGAAGATCTGTTCGCCGTAGGGCAGGCCGATGACGTACCGCCGGCGCGCCTCGATCGGGTTGTAGCTGCGGAAGATCTCGAACGTGCGCGGCTGCGCGCGGATGGCGGCGGTGAGCGCGCGCGGGCTCATCGCCTCGAGCCCGCGCTCGCCGAGCAGCCAGTCGGCCAGCTCCTCGAGGGCGCGCACCTCCTCGGGGCTGGGGACCTCGATCCCCTCCAGCGGGTCCGGCACCGCCGGCACCGACGGCGCCGAGTTGAGGGACAGGATCAAGAACAGGACCGCCGCCAGCCCGACGAAGGGCTTGCGCGCGGTCCGCGTGCGGTGGGGTCGTTCGCTCATCGTAGACAAACCACACCCCTCCCGAGGCGAGCCTCGAGAAGGGCCGTGTTGCGACGAGAACTGAGCAGGATGCGTGCCAGCGACGTGGGTCTACGTGCGCTAGGCCCGGGCGTCGCGCACGCGCACGCGCCGGCGGGTCGAGGCCTTGGCGTCGTCGACGCCGATCCCGAGATCGGACACCTTGTTGCGCAGGGTGTTGCGGTGGACGCCCAGACTGCGCGCGGAGCGGCACAGGTTGCCGCCGTTGGAGCGCAGCGCGGCGACGATGAACTGGCGCTCGAACTCCCGCCGCGCCTGGGTCAGGGTGAGCCCGCGCCGCACCAGCTCGTCGACGATCTGGGTCAAACGACCGTTCAGATTCGGCTCTTTTTTCGGCTCTTTCACGGTGCCGGTCCGGTCAGGGGAGCGGGAGCATAGCACAGCCCCCGGCCGGGTCAACCTGGCGCCCGGGCGCGCCATGCCGGCGCCCGGGCCGCTCCGCCGGCCTATTTCAGCCGCTTCGCCGGCCTATTTCAGCTCCAGGCGGTCGCCGGGGTAGATGGTGAGGCGGGAGCGGATGATGCGCCCGACCGCCGAGCGCGGGTGGACCGAGAGCACGGCCAGCTCGCCGAGGAGCACCGGCGGCAGCTCGCCGCGGTTGAGACGGTAGATGGTGTAGACGTCGCCCGGCACCAGGTCGCCGTCCTCGCCGCGGTCGATGTAGACCACGCTGTCCTCGGCCAGCGTGATGACGCCGTCGTCGCCGCTCAGGATCACCGGTGCGTCGATCAGCTCCTCGGGCGCCGGCGGCAGGTTGACCGGCTTCATGCCGGTGCGCCGGCCGAGCGGCACCGGCTCGGGGACGAAGGGCTGGAGGAGCGAGCCGACCACCACCGGGTCGCAGGCATGGACGATCTCTGCGATCGCCGTCACGGGCTGCACCGAGAGCACCCGCACGCGGCCGAGATAACGGTAGTGGCGGCCGAAGACGTCCCGCCGGACCGGATGGCGCACCTTGTGACCGGCGGCGACCGCGGTCAGGAGCTGACCGGGCGCCAGCCCCGCCTCGTAACCGCCGTCGAGGTAGACGATGTCGCCGGTCGAGAGCCCGTACTTGAGCGTGTCGGCGCCCCACTTGCCGCTGTAGCTGAGCCGGGAGGCGCCGCCCAGAACGCCCAGATCCGGGGTCGCGGCCTCCCACTCCGAGCCGACGATCTGGAACGGGAACGCTTCGTCGAGCTCGCCGACGAAGCCGGTGCAGTAGATGTCGCTCTCGGCGCCGAGCGGCCCCGGCGGTCCCGCCGCCTCGGCGGCGCTGACGTAGCCGCTGTCCGGCCCCTCGGCCTCGCCCGCGCCCACCTCCTCGCCCTCGCCCGCGAGCCCGCCGTCGGCGAGCGTGGTCGCGGCCTCGACCTCGACGCCGAGCAGCAGCGGGTCGCCGGGGTAGATCCAGTGCGCGTCGAGGATGTAGCGGTTCTGCTCCCAGAGCTGCGGCCACAGGTAGGGGTCGCCGTAGAAGCGGGCGGCGAGGTCCCACAGGGTGTCGCCGCGCTCGATGGTGTAGACCTCGGCCCCGGGCGGGAACTCCGCCGGCGGCTCCCAGGCGGTCCAGTGGTCGCCGACCAGGTGGAGGTCGCGGGGCGGGTTCTCGGCGGCGCGCACGGTGCCGGCCGCGGCCATCAGGGCAGCCGCCGCGAAGAGGGTGGTGGTTGCGCGTGCATTCATCACGGACCTCCCCGAGGACCTGGTTCGGGCGTTCGCCGGAGCGGACTGCCTATAGTGAGTTCGCTATAAAACGTACACCCACGACCGGCCGGAGTCAAGTTTTTTCCGGCTCGGGGTTTGTCAGCCGAAGCTTCAAGTTGTACTTTAACTTACCGCGCCCCCGGAAGGCAAGACCGAGTGCGGTGGCAGCAGGTGTACGCGCGCCTTAAGGGCGCGTGTGCGGCGGCGCTGCGCGCCGCCGACTCGGGGGAGGGGTCCCACGCGATTCACTCGCGTGGGGAGGGGGGTTGGAACAACCCCCCTCAAAAAGAACCCAGGCGGTCTTCCGCCACCGCCGCGGCGGCGCTGTCGGGGAAGCGCCGCGCGACTTCGCGGTAGGTCGCGCGCGCGCCCTCGCGGTCGCCCAGCTTCTCCAGGCACTGCCCGGCCTTGAGCAGGGCATCGGGCACCTTGTTGCCGTGCGGATGGCGCTCGACGGTCTCGCGAAACGCGGCCAGCGCGCCGCGCAGGTCGTCGCGCGCGTAGCGCGCCTCGCCGATCCAGTACTGGGCGTTGTCGGCGTGGTCGTTGTCCGGGTGCTCCTGGAGGAAGCGCCGGAACGCCGACTCGGCGTCGATGAACCGCCCCTGGTGAAAGAGCGTGTAGCCCTGGTCGTAGAGCGCCTGGGCGGCGGGCGAGGGGGGGCGCCGCTCGCTCTCGTCGGGGGCGGCCGGCACGGCGGCGGGCGGCGCCGGCGGGACGCCGCGGG
>CAZNIX010000471.1:0-3831 GCA_964573125.1 uncultured Thermoanaerobaculia bacterium | reverse complement strand
GAGATCCCGCCCCGGCTCCTCGTCCCCGCCGCCCGCGCGTCGCCTTTCGGCCGGTCCGCCCGATCGGCCCGTCCCGCCGCCTTCGCCGCTCGCGCGTCGCCCGCCGGCCGTCCCGCCGCCGCGCCCGGCGCAGCTCCCCCCGCCGCCCCGAACCCCCGCGCCTCCATCGCCTCGGCGAGGTCGATCGACCGCTCGAGCCCTCCCGCGACCAGCGCCACGAACAGCGGCACCAGGTCGCGCAGGCCGCGGAAGCGGTGGCCGCGCAGCGCCATCGCCTCGCGGATCTCGCGCTGGGCGGCGAGGGTCTGGGGGACGAAAGTGAGCGCGATCGAGAGCGCGACCGCCGAGCGGTGGAGGAAGCGCGGGGTCGCGCGCACCAGCCGGTAGGGATCGACCGCCGCGCTGAAGGTGGCGAGGACGAGCAGCACCGCCGCCAGCGCCAGGCCGCGGGTGGCGCCGTAGACCAGGCTCTCGAGCGTCACCGGACCGCCGAGCACGAGCGGCCCGAGCGCGAGCGACGGCAGGGTGGCGATCACGGTCTCGCCCTCCGAGCTGGCGAGCGGCTGGAGCAGCACCGTGAACGCGATCAGCACCAGCCCGATGCGCAGGAACGCGCCCCACCCCGGCGCCGCGGCGCGCCGCGACCACGCGCCGTAGCTCGCCGCCGCGGCCGCCGCGACCACCATGAGGTGCCAGGGGTTGCCCGAGGCGAGCGCCGGCGCCAGCGCGGCGGCGAGCCACAGCGCCGCCGCTCGGGTGTGCAGCGGCGGGGCGTCGGGCCGCGCGCGCGAGCTCCGCGGCGACGGCCGGTCGTACCGGCTCGACCGGCCATCGCCGTCGGCGTCGGACATGCGCAGCGAGGCCACCGGCCTAGCGACGCTCCCGCCGGCTGATCGCGCCGGTCGAGTCCAGTCTCGGAGCCATCGAGCCGCACCCTGGTCGCGGAGGAGCCGTGAGCGCCGACCCGCTAGAAGCGCAACGCCACGCCGCCCGAGAGCGTCCGTCCCGGCGCCGGGAAGTCCGCGACCTCCTCGTACTCCTCGTCGAGCGCGTTGTCGATCCGGACGTAGGGCTCGAGCCACGCCCGCGCCGACCACGACGCCGCGAGGTCGGCGACGCTGTGCGCCGGGAGCACGACCCCTCCGAGGTCCGGCCGCTCCCCGACGTGGCGGCCGGCGGCGGAGAGCGTCCACGCCTCGGGCGTCCAGGCGAGCACGAGGTGCGCGCTCTCCTCCGGCCGGCGGACCAGCGGCTCGCCGGTGTCGAGGTTCTCGGCCTCGAGCCAGGTCGCCTCGAGGCGCCCGTGGAAGCGCCCGGCGGCGTACCCCGCCGCGGCCTCGACGCCGCGGCTCGCGGCGCGGCCGACGTTTTGGGCCTGGAAGGTCGGCGGGTTGAAGACGATCAGGTTCTCGAACTCGGTGTCGAAGCCGGTGACGCTCCACGACCACCTGCCGCCGCCGCCCTCGAGCCCCAGCTCCCAGCTCGCGGTGGTCTCGGGCCGGAGCGCAGGGTTACCGAAGAACGGCAGGAAGAGGTCGGAGAGCGTCGGGGCGCGGAACGCCTCGCCGTAGCTCCCGCGCAGGCGGAGCGCCGGTACAACCGCCGCGACCGCGCCGAGCCGGACGCTGGTCTCGCCGCCGAAGCGGTCGCTGTCGTCGCGGCGGAGGCCGGATTCGAACGTCCAGCGCGCGCGCCGCCAGTGCGCCTGGGCGAACGCGGCGCGGGTGGTCTGGGTGACGCCCTCGAGACTCGAGAACGGCGACGCGGTCGAGGCCTCCTGCTCCTGCCAGTCGCCGCCGCCGGCGAGCCAGAAGTCGCCGCCGGCGCCGCCCGCGTCGGGGCCGCCGCCCGGCCGCCAGGTGACGACCGCGCGGGCGAGCAGCGTCTCGGCCTCGGTCGCCGCGGCGGCGAACGGGTCGTCGGGGTCCTCGGCCTCGAAATCGCTCGCCACCCGGCCGGCGTGCCCTTCGACCTCCCACTGCGTGCGGTCGATGCGGAGCGGCAGCGCCAGCTCGCGGCTCTCGCGCCGGTTGACGTGGTGCGGGGTGGCGACGCCGCCGAACCCGAGCGGGACGCCGACCTCGGAGTCGTTGCCGCGGGCGAGCAGGCCGAGCGATACCCCCGCGCTCGGCTCCCAGCTCAGGCGCGCGGTCGCCTCGTCGCCGTCGAAGAAATCGTTCTCGAGCACGCCGTCGCCGCGCCGGACGTGGCCGGTGAGGTCGAGGTGGAGCGGCCCCTCGCCGAAGCCGCCGGCGAGCGCGGCGCGCCGGTAGCGGTCCTCGCCGCCCTCGAGGCGCAGATCGGCGCCGCGCCGGCGGCCGGTCAGCACCTGGACCACGCCGCCGGCGGCGTCGCCGCCGTAGAGCGCCGAGAACGGCCCGCGCACCACCTCGACGCGCTCGACCCCCTCGGTGGGCAGGAACGCCCAGTCGTAGCCGCCGAACATCGGGTCGTTGAGGCGCAGGCCGTTCCAGAGCACGAGCGTTTGGGTCGAGGCGGCGCCGCGCACGAAGAGCGACGTCACCTTGCCCGGCGAGCCGGAGCGGACGACCGAGAGCCCGGGCACGGTGCGCAGCAGCTCGGCGACCTCGGTCGCCCGGCGGGCGTCGATCTCCCCGGCGCCGATGACGGTGACCGCGGCCGGGACCTCGGCGGCCTCCTCTTCGTCGAGGGTGGCGGTGACGACCACGCCGTCGGCGTAGGTCGCGACGGGGCTGGCAGCGGGGGCGGGCGGGGCCGGAGCCGTCTGCGCGAAGGCCGGGCTCGCCACCCCGACGAGGCCGGCCAGGACGAGAGCAAGACGCATGGGTCTCCTCCTTCTCGGGTCGCGGCGCGGTCCGGCGGTGCGGGGGACCCGAGGGGAGGAGACGGCGTGGTCGGCGGGAACGCGACCACCCGGCCACCCTCTCCCCGAGGGTCGGCCCACGGGCCGCGGCCGCGCTCGCGATGGTCGGCGAGCGGGCCGGCGGCGGGCCGGGGTGCGCCGGCGGGGTGGCAGGTCTCCTGGCTCCCGGATCGACTTACTCCCGGGCCTTCCCACGCGGGCGACCGCGCGCCGCGGATTCGGCGCCCGATCACTCCCGCGCAGTGGCGTCTCCGGTTTCATCCCCGGTTACAGTGGCGGGGGCCGCGCCGGCTTCACACCGGCTTCCCTCTTCGGACCCGCCTTGCGGCGGGTCCACCACCTCGCGGTTTGGGAGTCAAAGAACAGAGCGATCAGGGCCGTAGCCCGGCGGGACTCTAGCACGGGGACGTTGGTCGGATCGCTCCGCGCCGCCGCTCCTCCGGGCGCCGATGGAGCCACCGAGCCCGGGCCGCGAGGGCTTGCGGCCCGAGTCGGCGACTCGACCTCGGCGCCGGCTCGCCATACAGTTCGCTGCCGATGTCCCCGGCGCTCCTCTACCTCGCGCTCTTCGCCGCCGGAGTCATCGCCGGCGCGCTCAACGTGGTCGCCGGCGGCGGGACGTTCCTCACCCTGCCGCTGCTGATCTTCGCCGGGCTACCGCCGGTGGTGGCGAACGGCACCAACCGGGTGGCGATCTTGGTCCAAAACGTCGGCGCGGTGTGGGGCTTCGACCGCCACAAGGTGCTCGAGCGGAGCCTGGTGCCCTGGACCGCGCTCCCCTCGATCGTCGGAGCGGCGCTCGGGAGCTGGGCGGCGCTGGTGGTCGGCGACGAGACCTTCCAGCGCGCGCTGGCGGTGCTGATGGTCGCGATCTCGCTGTGGACGCTGTGGGACCCGATCGGACGGCTGGCGGCGCGGCGGCGGCGGCTCGCCGCGACCGGCGGGACCGTCGCTCGCGCGCCTGCCGGGTCGCCGTCCGAGCGGCC
>CAZNIX010000470.1:0-3845 GCA_964573125.1 uncultured Thermoanaerobaculia bacterium | reverse complement strand
CGATGAGCCGGTTCACGAAGCGGCGGCGGCCCGGCGCGGCGGGAATGCGGGGGCACCCCGGCGGTGCCGCGGAGCGCGACCGCCGAGTCGGCCCGCCGGCGTCGCGGCGGCGCGCCCGCGACGCCGAACGCCCGCGAGCCGCCGCGGGTCGCCGAGCGTCGAATCGAGCCCCGGTTTGGAGAGCGAGCCGCGCGGGCCTCACGGCGCGTCGAGGTCGACGGTCCGCTCGACCGTCTCGCCCGCCCCCACCGCCACCGTCGCGGTCCGTTTCTCGCCCTTGATCTCCTGGATCTCCACCGTGTACTCCCCCGGCGGGAGCACGAAGCTCTTCGGGTTGTTCGCCGGCTGGTCGTAGGTGCGGCCGCTCGCCACCGCGCCGGCGGCGCCGCGGATCGCGACCGTGGCGTCGACCAGGCGGTCGCCGCGGCGGACGCCGAGGACGAGCGTGCCGCTCGCGAACGCGTGGTCGAGACGGACCCGGCCGCGCGGCGGCACGGTCACGCGGCCGAGCGCGACCTCGGGGCGGCCCTCGATCTCGACCGAGCCGACCTCGACCTCGTAGTCGCCCGCGGTCAGCCGGACGGTCGCCGGGTTGTGCTGCGCGTCGCGGTAGGTGCGGCCGGTGGCCGCGGCCTTCTTACCGCCGGGCGGGAAGACCTGGAAGACGGCGTCGGAGAGCGCGCCGTTGCGGGTGACGCCGAGGATCAGCTCGCCGGTCGAGAAGTCGACCTCGCGCTCGACCGTCGCACCCTTGGCGATCTCGACCGCGAAGCGGCGCACGCTCTCGCCGGAGATCCCGAGCGCGGCGACCTCGACCTCGAAGCTCCCCGCCGGCAGCGGCAGCAGGCGCGGGTTGGTCGACGGGTCCTTGTAGGTGCGGCCGGCGGCGACGTCCTCGCCGGCGGCGTCGGTCACCTGGATCGAGACGTCGAGGAGCCCACCGTCCGCGACCGCCTTGACCGACAGCGCGCCGTCCGCCGGCGCCGCCGGCTCGGCCGCCCGTTCGAGCGCGGCGGCCAGCTCGCCGGCGTCGGCGGCGGCGAGGTAGAGCCCGCCGCCGGCCTGGGCGGCGCACTCGAGCGAGGAGACGTCCTCCTTGGCGACGTCGAAGCCGATGACGTGGAGCACGAACTCGGCACCGCTCGCGCGCGCGGCGCGCACCGCGGCGCAGGGATCGCCGCCGCAGGTCTCCAGCCCGTCGGTGACCAGGACCACCGTGCCGCCCGGCGGCCGCCCGGCGAGGCTCGCGAAGCCCTGCTCGAGCGCGGCGGTGAGCGGCGTCTTGCCCTTCGGCTGGAGCGTCTCGACCACCCGCCGCAGCGCCGCGGCGTCGACCGGCGCGAGCGGCGCCACCTGCTCGATGTCGGCGCACTCGGCCTCGCGCCGGTGTCCGTAGGCGATCAACCCGACCGGCCGGCCGGCCTCCAGGCCGTCGATCACGCCGCCCAGCACGCGGCGGGCGCCGACGATCTTCGCCTCGCCGCCGACCTGGCCCCACATCGAGCCCGAGGCGTCGAGGATCAGCACCAGGTCGGAGGCGCCGGCGGCGGGCGCGGCGCCCGCGGCGGCCAGGGCGAGGGCGACAGCGAGGACGAATCGGACACCAGACATGACGACCCTCCCATCCAGTCGAACGAAGAGGAACCGGGGCCGCGATTCTGCCGGCTTCCGGCCCGCCGCGCCAGCCCCGGCGGGCGGTCCGCGCCATGAGCCGGTCGCCGGCCGCGGCCCGCGGTCGCGGCGGTCGAGTCGGCCCTCGACCGCCTCGATCAGCTCTCCTCTTCGCCTCGATGCCGGGATCCTACCGTCCGGGACCGCCGGGCGCACCGCGAGCGCCCGCGACGGCACGGTCGCGGGACGGAGGAGCGCGCTCGGTCGAGCGGGGTCGGCCTCGAGGGACGCCGTCACTTCGCGGGCGACCCGGGGACCGCGGCGATGGCGTCCTGGATCCAGAACACGATCAACTGGAGCGCCACCGTGTCGATGGTCTCCTCGATCTGGCCGTACTCGCCCGGGTGGCCGGTCATCGCGGGCTGGAGCAGGTGGTTGAGGCCGGGGAGGACGCGCGCCGCAACCCTCTGGTTGCCGCCGGCGGCGAGCGCGGCCTCGAGCGGCGGGCGGTTCTGGTCGGGCGGCACCTGGAGGTCCTTCTCGCCCCACACCGCGAGCACCGGGCAGCGGACCTTGGCCAGGACCGGGGCCGGGTCGTGGCGGAGGAAGAAGCGGAACCAGGGCGAGGCGACCTCGGCCGCCTGGAGGTCGAACATCGCCTCCGCCTGGTCGCGCTCGGGGCCTTCGAGGGCCTTGGCGCGCCGGGAGAGCACGGCCCGCGCCGCCGCATGGGCCGTCGCGCCGTCGGCGGCGTCGCGCACCGCATTGAACAGCGCCCGCTGGAGCGCGCGGCTGGCCTCCACGGTCTCCTCGTCGGCGCCGCCGGCGCGCAGGATCAGCTCGCCCTGGCGGTAGAGGATCTGCTCGCCCGGCACCCCGGGCGCGGCGAGCAGGATCAGGAACGCCACCGCCGGCTCGCGCGCCGCCACCAGCGGCGCCACGATCGCCCCCTCGCTGTGGCCGAGTAGGCCGACCTTCCCCCG
Organism: uncultured Thermoanaerobaculia bacterium; assembly: GCA_964573125.1. Taxonomy (GTDB): domain Bacteria; phylum Acidobacteriota; class Thermoanaerobaculia; order Multivoradales; family JBCCEF01; genus CAVSQV01. The sequence goes on along the minus strand of CAZNIX010000470.1, from coordinate 1,251 downwards.
ATCGACCTCCGGCCGCGCGCGCAGCCAGCGGAAGCCGGCCTCGGCGTCGTCGGCGAAGTCCTCGCTGGTGGCGGCGGTGAAGTCGCCGGTGGACTTGCCGACCCCGCGGTCGTCGACGCGCAGCACCGCGATCCCGTTCAGGGTCAGGTGGTCGGCGAGCACCGCGAACGGCCGGTGTCCGAGCAGCGACTCGTCGCGGTCCTGCGGGCCCGAGCCGGTGATCAGGAGCACCGCCGGGAAGGGTCCCGCGCTCGCCGGCACGGTCAGCGTTCCGGCCAGCCGGACGCCCGGGTCGAGGCTGTCGTAGGCGACCTCCTCGACCCGGTACGGGACCTTGTCGGGCGGCTCCTGCGGCCGCCGCGGCGTCGCCGGCGCGCGCGCGCTCCGCGTGAGCCGGACCGGCAGCTCGAGCCCGCTCTGGCGCCACACGCCGGGGATCGAATCGCCGTCCTCGGCGAGTTGCCCCTCGAACTCCGCGGCGATCGCCGCCGCCTCGAACCGCACCCCGGTCCCCTCGACCTCCACCTTCGACAGCGGGATGCCGGCCATCGCCTGGTCCGGGCTGTTGATCGCCCCGGTCAGCCCACCGTCCGAGGCGCGCTCGAGGACGAAGATCAGCCGCAGCTCGCCGCCCTCGAGCCTCAGCATGCCCTGCCAGACGCCCTCGATCGGCGCCGGCGCTTCCCCCTCGCCCGGCGCGGGTTCTCCACCCTGGCCGCCGGCGGCCCCCGCCGCGAGCGAGAGCGCCACGAGAGCGGTCACGAACGACGCGGAGCTCGAATGTCGCATTGTCTGTTTCCTCGACGATACCAGATCGCCCGGCGCCTGTCCGAAGTCGTCGGCCGGCCCGCCGATCACCGCTCGAAGGCGCGCAGCAGGGCCGCGGTGGAGTCCGACTCGACTCCCCCCCGGCGAAGTCCCGATCGTTCGACCGGCGCGATACGGCGCGCTACCGTCCCGTCAGTCCCGCGCCGCGAGCTGGAACCAGTGCGGGCCCAGGCGCGGCCGCGCCACCGGGCCCTCGACCTCGACGACCCAGAAGTAGGCGGCGCCGGGCAGGAGCCGCCCGGTCAGCTCCGCGGGCAGCTCGAGGCGGGACGCGCCGACCGCGGGCGCCGCCCACAGCGGCTCGGCCCGGGCGTCGAACAGCCGCACCCGGTAGGCCGTGGCGCCCGGCTGGGGCGGCCAGCGCAGCTCGGCGGGCGCGGTCGCGAGCACCGCGTCGGCGGCCGGGACGACGGCTTCCGCGGG
>CAZNIX010000469.1:0-3868 GCA_964573125.1 uncultured Thermoanaerobaculia bacterium | reverse complement strand
CGCCGGCCCGGGGGCGGCGACCGCCGCCGTGACCACCGGCGGGAGCACGCCGCCGGCCCCGGGGGTCCCGGGCAGCGGCGCGCCGGTGGCCCGGCTCTCGCGGCAGGCGTCGCGCCAGGCGACGAACGCCGGGCGCTCGGAGTCCGCGATCGGCTCGGCCGGGAGGTTCTTGAGCGTCAGCGGATCGATCCAGCGGCCGTCGCGCTGCACCCGGTAGTCGAGGTGCGGGCCGGAGGAGAGGCCGGTCGAGCCGGTGTAGGCGATGACCTCGCCCTGGCCCACCCGCCGCCCGGGGCCGATCCCCGCGGCGAAGCGCGACAGGTGGAGGTAGGCGGTCAGGTAGCCGTTCGGGTGGCGCAGCTTGACCGTCTTGCCGCCGCCCCCGGACCACCCGGCCGAGACCACCACGCCGCCGGCGGTCGCGCGCACCGGCGTCCCCACCGGAGCGCCGTAGTCGACGCCGTAGTGCGGGCGGTAGGTCTTGAGCACCGGGTGGAAGCGCTTGTGGCTGAAGCGCGAGGTGATCCGCGAGTAGGCGAGCGGCGAGCGCAGGAACATCTTCTTGAGCGGCCGCCCCTCGGCGTCGTAGTAGCCGTCGCCGTAGCGGTAGGCCTCGTGGCGGCGGCCGGCGTTGTCGTAGGCGAGGGCGACGACGCCGCCCGGGGCGTAGAACCGGCCGTCGAGGTAGACCTCCTCGAACAGCACCTCGAAGCGGTCGCCGCGCTGGAGGTCGCGGTTGAAATCGAGGTCCCACTGCAGCGCGTCGGCCATGCGCAGGGTCAGCCGCGGGTCGGCGCCGGCGGCGCGCACCGCCGCCTCGAGCGAGCCGTCGAGCACGCCGGCGACGGCGCGGGTACGCAGCGAGCGCTCGAACGGCTGCCACGCGCTCGACCAGCCGTCGGCGCCGCGGTCGAGCAGGATCCGGCCCCGGCCTTCGAGGTCGAAGCGCAAGCGGGTCGGCCGCGCGTCGGGCCCGACGAGCACCGCGAAACGCTGGCCGGCGCGCACGCGACGGAGATCGAGGTGCTCGCCGAGCGCGCGGGTCGCCGCCGAGGCCTCGGCCGGCGCCAGCCCGAGGTCCTGGAGCACGCCGCCGACGGTGTCGCCGCGCTCGAAGCGGTACTCGACCGGCACCGCGGCGCCGTCGGCGCCGATGCGGGCGGCGACCGAGGGATAGGGCGAGCGCACGACCAGCGCCGGGTGGAACGCCGGCGCCGCGCCCACCGGGTAGGGCGAGGCGCAGTAGGCCTCCAGGCGGTGTTGGGCGGCGAGCAGGATCAGCGCGGTGAGAGCGAGCGCGGCGGGGAGGGCGACGCGCAGGGCGTGGAGGGCGCGGCGCGGGGACGGCGTGCGCCACGCGCGCGGAGTTCGGACGGCGCGCCGCGCGCGCGCAGGGATCCGGAAGAGCCGCATCGTCGAATGGTGCCTCTATTCGGTCGATCCGCGGTCCGGGCCCGGCTGGCGCCGGGAGATCCGGCAAGGAAAACTACCGCGATCGTAGCCGAAAGCGGAAGCGGATTTCAACCCGCGGACGCGCCGGTCCTTCAGCGGCGATCAGTACTTGGGGGCGGGAGGTGAGGACCGAGTCACTCGAGCGCGTTCGCGATCGTCGGGTGGGGATCGTCGGGCAGCGCGGTCTTGACCGGCTGCTCGCCGTCGCGGAAGACCAGCAGCACCGGCAGGTTGGGCCGCGAGTACTTCTTCGAGAACTCCCCCTCGGTGTCGAGGAAGACCGGCGCGCGCAGGCCCTTGCCGGCGAGGAAGCTCTCGATCTCGGCGCGGCTCTCCTGGTAGTTGATCGAGATCACCCGCGCTCGCGAGCCCCAACGCGATTCGATGTCGTTGATCTTCGCGACCACGTCGCGGCCGCGCGGCGACCACGACGCCCACACCACCGCGACCACGCTGCCGCGCTTGAGGTCGGACTCCCGGAGCTGGCCGCCGTCGAGGCCGGGCAGGACGATCTCCTGGGCCGCCGCCTGGCGCGCGCAGGCGCCGGCGACGAGCGCCGCCGGCAGCACGGCGGCGGCGAGGGTGGCGAGGAGGCGGGTTCGGGAGCTGCGGGTCGTCGCTCGGTTCATGGCTCGGGCTCCTCGGCCGGCGCCGCCTTGCGCGGCGCGCGACCCCTGCGCAACGGGCTCAGTGCAGCGGGCGTTGCTGCGCGCGGCGATGCGGCAGGCTGATCAGGATGCGCTGGTAGAGGCGCGGGGGCGCCTGGCAGCGGGCGCAGCGCTGGCGCAGGATGAGCAGCAGCTTGCGCGTGTAGTGGACCCGGCGCGCGCACTCGCGGCAACCGTGGACGTGCCGCTCGAAGGGAGCGCGCTCCGCCTCGTCCATCTCGTTGTCGAAGAAGAGGAAGACGGCTTCGGTGACGCGTTTGCAGTCCATCGCGCTTCGCTCCGACCGCTCCTGCGCTCCGGCCCGGCGTCGCACGCTCGCGGCCGGCCGGATTTCGGCCTGTCCAACTCGGCCCCGGGAGCCGATATTCCTCGCCGTCCCGCCGGTCTACGAGGCCTGCGCCCGTCGCTTCTCCTTGCCTTCTTTGCGGTCTTCCTTGGGCCGGCTGCGCATCTTGGCCGGCTCCGCCCCGGCGCGCAGGTAGCCCTGCTCGCGCGCGTACTTGAGCATCGCCGCCTCGAGCAGGCGCCGGCCGCGGTAGAGGCGGCTCATCACCGTGCCGACCGGGACCTCGAGGATGTCGGCGATCTCCTTGTACGAGAAACCCTCGAGATCGGCGAGCAGCACGACCATCCGGTAGTCCGGCGGCAGCTCGTCGATCGCGCGCTGGAGGTCCTCGTCGAGCACCCCCTCGAGCAGCTCCTCCTCGGGGTCCTTGATCCGGCGCGCCTCGTCGATGACCTGGCTCTCGAACGACTCCTCGATGTCGGCGAAATCGCTCTGCGGCGGCGCCTGCTGCCGTTTCCGGTAGTTGTTGATGAAGGTGTTCTTCATGATCTTGAACAGCCAGGCCTTGAAGTTGGTCCCGATCTCGAACTTGTCGTAGTACTTGTAGGCCTTGAGGTAGGTCTCCTGCACCAGGTCCTCGGCGTCCTCGGCGTTGCGGGTCATGCGGAACGCGGTGTTGTACAGAGCGTCCACGAACGGCATCGCCGCCGCCTCGAAATCCCACCCGCGCTCGTGGCTCACGGTCTGCTTCGGCATCATTCGCTCCGCTTCTCGCATGGTACACCCTGCCGGCCGCCCCGAGCTACGCACATCCGATGCCAGCCGTCGGCCGCCGCAACCACGGTCGGCCCGGCCGCCCGGCGTCCTCGCCCGGGGACGGATCGGCGCCCGCCTGTGCCGACCTGGCGCCGTTGCGGCTCTGACGGTTAGACCCACGGGAGCGGCGGAGCGTTCACCGGGGCCGGCGCCTTGACTCGCCGGGGGCGGGGCCGTAGGTTGGCGGCTCCGCGCGGGAGGGACGAGCCCTGAGCGAAAACCCCCTGGTGCTCCGCTTCGGCGCGCTCGGCGACACCGTGCTGCTGACCGCGCTGCTGCGCGACCTCGCCACCCGCTGGGGCGCTCCGTGCGACGTGGTCACCGGCGCCGGTCCGCAGCGCCGCGTGCTCGCCGGGCTCGACAGCGTGCGCGAGGTGTTCACGCTCCCCAGCCGGCGCCGCCCCTACCCGCTGGCGCCCGCACAGTGGGCGCTGGTGCGCTGGCTGCGCCGCCGCGGCCGGCCGCCGACCTGGGTCTTCGATCCGGTGCCCAAGGCGGACTGGCTGGCCGCCCGCGGCGGCGTCCCGCGCAGCCATCGGCTCTCGCCGCGCGAGGTGCCGCGCCCGCTCGGCGAGCACACCCTCGACTACCAGCGGCGCCTGTCGGCCGCGGTGCCGCCGGCCTGGGCCGGGAGCGCGCCGCCGCC
>CAZNIX010000468.1:0-3886 GCA_964573125.1 uncultured Thermoanaerobaculia bacterium | reverse complement strand
CCGCGCCCCTCGCCGAAACCGCCCCGCCGGGAGCCGCCGCGGCGCCGAGCGCCGCGCCCGCCGCCGCCCACCCGCCCGGGCCGCTCTTCGTCACCGGCGACCGCTGCATGGCCTGCCACAACGGCCTGCTCACGCCGGCCGGCGAGGACCTCTCGTTCGGCGCCGACTGGCGCGCCTCGATGATGGCGAACGCGGCGCGCGACCCCTACTGGCAGGCGGGGGTGCGGCGCGAGGTGCTCGACCATCCGGAGTCGCGGGCGGCGATCGAGAACGAGTGCTCGCGCTGCCACATGCCGATGGCCAACGTCGCGGCGCGCGCCGCCGGCGGGCTCGGCGGCGTGTTCGTCCACCTGCCCGCGATCCACCTCCCCGCCGCCGCCGCGCCCGCCGCCGGCCTGCTCGCCGCCGACGGCGTCTCGTGCACGGTCTGCCACCAGATCCAGCCGGGCAACCTCGGCGCCCCGGAGAGCTTCGTCGGCGGCTTCGAGATCGACCTCGCGGCGCCGCCGGGGGAGCGGGCGATCTTCGGCCCGTTCGAGATCGACGCCGGGCGGACGGCGCTGATGCGCTCGGCGGTCGACTACCGCCCCGCGGCCGGCGCCCACGTCCAGTCCTCCGAGCTGTGCGCGACCTGCCACACCCTGATCACCCACGCGCTCGGCCCCGGCGGCGAGGTGATCGGCGAGCTGCCCGAACAGGTGCCCTACCAGGAGTGGCTGCACAGCGCCTACCGTGATGAGCGGAGCTGCCAGTCGTGCCACATGCCGGTGGTCGAGGGCGAGACGCCGATCGCCTCGGTGCTCGGCGAGCCGCGCGCCGGCGTGTCGCGCCACGCCTTCCGCGGCGGCAACTTCTTCATGCTCCGGCTGCTCAACCGCTACCGCGCGCAGCTCGGGGTGGCGGCGCTGCCGCACGAGCTGGACGCCGCCGCCCGGCGCACCGAGGAGCACCTGGCGAGCGCGAGCGCGCGGGTCACGATCGCGCGCGCCGAGCGTACCGGCGGGGGACAGGGGCGGCTCGAGATCGAGGTCGCGATCGAGAACCTCGCCGGCCACAAGCTGCCGACCGCGTACCCCTCGCGCCGCGCCTGGCTGCACCTCGTGGTGCGCGACCGCGACGGCCGGACGGTCTTCGAGTCCGGCGCGCTCGGCGCCGACGCCGCGATCGCCGGCAACGACAACGACGAGGTCCCGGCGCGCTACGAGCCGCACCACGAGCTGATCGAGCGCCCGGACCAGGTCCAGGTCTACGAGACGATCATGGCCGGCCCGGACGGCGCGGTGACGACGGGCCTCCTGACCGCGGTCCGCTTCGTCAAGGACAACCGGCTGCTGCCGCGCGGGTTCGACAAGGCGAGCGCGGGCGAGGCGATCGCCGTGCGCGGCGCCGCGGCCGGCGACCCCGACTTCGCCGGCGGCGGCGACCGCGTCCGCTACCGGATCGACCCGGCCGGCGCCCCCGGGCCGTTCACCGTCGAAGCCGCGCTCTGGTACCAGCCGATCGCCTACCGCTGGGCGCGCAACCTCGAGCCCTACGACGCCGCCGAGACCGCCCGCTTCGCCCGCTACTACCGCGCGCTGGCGGCCCGATCGGGGATCGTGCTGGCGCGCGGCGCGGCGAGCGTGCCGTAGCCTTGGCTCAGCGGCTCGCGCCGGCCTCCTCCGCGCGTTCTTCCGCTTCCAGCGCCGGTGCCTCGGCGTCGCACGCCGCCGGCTCCGCCGCGAACAGCGCGGCTCCGGCGGAGGGCTGACGCTCGATCGGGCACTGGTCCTTGCACAGGTAGTTGCCGCAGACGTCGAAGCCGACGCCATCGAAGCAGCGAGTCGTGCACTTGTGAGAACAGTTGCAGTTCCAGCAGAACGGGATCGCCGCCGCGGGCGCGGCGGCCAGGCCGAGCAGCAGGGCGAAGACGGCACAGCGCAGAACCAGGCTCCTGGACATCGCATCCTCCTTGGCGGGCACCCGCCGGCCCGGCCGGCACTCGGCCCGCAGTTGCGTCGAGGCGAATCGTCGTGGTTGTGGATCTTAGCCCGTTTCCGCACAACGCACGGGTGGTAGCGGATGCCGGCCCGAAGCCCGGCGCCCGCGGCGCGCCGGGGGCGCGCGAGGCCGAGGCTCAAGAGGCTGCCCGCCACGCAGCCGGCTGCTGTCTGGTGCGGAGAGGGCTACGGGCCGAGGATCGCCAGCAGCATCTCGCGCAGCTTTCGGCGATCCTCCATCTCCAGCCGTCCGAGCCTGCGCAGCACGAGGCCGCGCTCGATCGTGGCCAGCGCCGGCTTCAGCATCGAGGGCTCGACGAGACCTGCTGTTTTCCACTGCGCGATCACGACCTCGCCCACACCGGCGGCGGCGCGCACCTGGCTGGTTACGGCGAGGATGATGAGGTCGCGCCGCTCACGGTGCTAGGATTCTCTTGCCACGTCGCACACCGGGCGCGGCAAGCTGGCAAGGGTACGGGAGCTGCCTGGAGACTGCCATCGCCCATCGGGACCTCGACTACTACCGCTGGATCGGAGTCCGTGCGCGGAGCGTGGCCGGGGTCGTCGAGCGCGTGGAGGAGGGGTTGCCCCTCGAAGCCCTCGAGCGGCTGGGCAAGCTCCTGTCTCTCGACAGCCCCCCGCGCGCGGGATCCGCGCCTCTGAGCGCGCCCCGCCCCTACCACCCGCTCAGGTCGCCCGATTCGAAGCGGTCGGCGAAGAGGAGGCCGGCGGACCAGCGTTGCGCGAGTCGATGATCACGTAGCCGAGGCCGGGGAGACCGCGATCATCTACCACGAGGTGTCCAGTCGACACCCGCCATCAAGGCTTCTTAAACTCCGCTAAGCTCTAGATGAGACTGCATATACCGTCGAGCAACCACGACCCATGGCGCCTTGACCGACGCGCGACGGGGAGATATGTGGGTGAGGCCGGCGAATATCAAGAAAGAGTCGGGCACCTGTTCTGCCCGTGAGGAGTTTCAGTTGGCGAAAACCTATCGAAACGGCCCGATCGGCGCGCTGATCGACGAATACGAGCGTGCCGCCGGTGAGCTGCTGTCGATTGTCGAGGATATCTCCGATGAAGCGTACGAGCTGGTCCGCGATACAGAGACACCGGACGACGACTGCCGCTCCATACAGTCGATCATGACGCACGTCGTTCGCGCCGGCTATGGCTACGCAGGAATGCTACGGAGGGCGTGGGGGATCGAGCATGCTGCGCTACGGCCCGGTGGGCTCGCGAGCTTGGCATGGAGCTGGAGGGCGAGATGCCAGTCGAGGGACGTTGGGTGGACGTTGTCGTCGGGCTCGAGAGGAGGAGGCGATGATCGGTTTGAACTACTGGGCAATCGGCGTCGCGGCCGTCGCGGCATTCGTCGCGGCGGGGGGGTACTACGTGGCCTTCGGCGAAGTGCTCGAGACGTTCAGCAGTGCGCCGGCTGAGATGCCGCCCTGGCTGCTGGGCGTGGAGGTCGCCAAGCATTTCGTGATCGCCGCCGTGGTCGCCGGACTCGCCACGGGAATCGGCATCACGGCATGGCCGAGGGTCTCCTCCCGGTGTTCTCGCGCCGTGCTCCTCGGACTTGCGTTGTGGCTCGCGTTCCCCGTGATACTGCTGCTGGGTTCCGTGGTTCACGAAAAGGTACCGTGGCAGTTGGCCGCGCTCCATGCCGGCGACTGGCTGGTGAAGCTACTCATCGTATCTCTCATAGTCGGCATCTGGAGAGGAAAGGGCGCGGTCCAACGAAGTAGATAGAGATTCGTGCCCGCGCTGGTAGCATGCGCGGCCTGCTCCCCATGTCCGCGCTCCGCTCGATCGCCCGTAGCTCCCTCGCCGCCGGCCGGCCGGGGCGAGACCGCGCCCCGGGGCGCGCCGGGCGGCGATGAGCCGCCGGCGCTGGGCGG
>CAZNIX010000467.1:0-3893 GCA_964573125.1 uncultured Thermoanaerobaculia bacterium | reverse complement strand
CCGGGCTCGAGGCCGCCGCCGGCGGCGTCCTCGAGCGCCTCTTCGAGGAGGTTCGCGATCTGCGACAGCACGCCGAAGCCGACCATCGCCGCCGCGCCCTTGATGCTGTGGGTGAAGCGGTGGGCCTCCTCGAGCGCGGCCGCGGCCGGCGCGCCGCCGCGCCAGGCCTCGATGCCGGCGCGGATCTGCGGCAGGTAGCCGCGCACCTCGGCGACGAAGCCGGCGAGCAGCTCGCGGTCGATCGGCGCGGTCATCGCCCACCCCCGATCATCCGGCGCGCCGGTAGGCGAGCGCGCCGTCGAAGCGCGCGAGCGCCAGGTCGGGCAGCTCGAGCCCGACCACCTCGCCCGGGGCCGGGAACAGGTACCCCCCGGGGCGCACCCGCCGGGCGAGGTCGGCGACCACCCGCTGGCGCAGCTCGGGCCGGAAGTAGATGAGGACGTTCTGGCAGAAGACGACGTCCTGGAGGCCGACCGGGTAGCCCTCGTCCCCGCCGTCGCCCCCGGCGCGGCACAGGTTGAGCCGGCCGAACGTGACCGCGGCGCGCAGCTCCGGCGCGACCTCCCACGAGCCCTCGGGGTCGCCGGGCACCGGTGCCAGGAAGCGGGCGCGGTAGGCGTCGGGCAGCGTGCGCAGGCGCGACGGCGGGTAGCGGCCGCGGCGCGCGCGGGCGAGCGCCCGCGCGGAGAGGTCGGAGCCGCACACCCGCACCTGCCAGCCGCCGCGGCCGGCGGCCTCGAGCCCGGCACGGAGCGCCATCGCCAGCGAGTAGGCCTCGCGGCCGTCGGCGCAGCCGGCGCTCCAGGCGGTGAGCGCCGCGATCCCCTGTCGCGCCCGCGCCGCCGCCAGCTCCGGCACCACCCGCCCGGCGAGGGCGTCGAACGACGGCAGGTGGCGGAAGAAGCCGCTCTCCTGGTTGACCACCAGCTCGGCCAGCTCGTCCCACTCCGCCGCCCCCGCCGGATCGCGGGCGAGCAGGCGGTAGTAGTCGGCGTAGCGGTCGAGCGCGAGCCCACGCATGCGCTGCCACAGGCACCAGGCGAGGAAGCGCGCCCGCCCCTCCCCGAACACCAGGCCGCTGCGGCGCTCGATCAGCTCGCTCCAGAGACCGAGCTCCTCCGGTTTCAGCTCCGGCCGGTGGCCGTTGCTCGATGCCGCCATTCACCCGCCGCACTCCTAGGCCGCCGCCCTGCGCTGGGGCAGGCGGAAGCGGTCGAGCGACTCGCGCAGCTCGTCGGCCAGCTCGGCGAGGTTGCGGATCGCCACCGCCGCCTGCTTGGTGCCGGCCGAGGTCTGCTGGGTCACCTCCGAGATCTCGCTCATCGACTTGGCCACCGACTCCGAGCCGCGCGCCTGCTGCTTGGCGGCGAGCGTGATCGACTGGATCAGCTCCGACAGCCGGTTGGACACCGCCTCGATCTCGCCCAGCGTGCGGCCGGCGTCGTTGGCCAGGGTCGAGCCCGCGACCACCTCGCGGGTGGTCGCCTCCATCGCCGACACCGCCTCGACGGTCTCGCCCTGGATCGACTTGATCAGCGTCCCGATCCGCTTGGTCGCCTCGGCCGAGCGCTCGGCCAGCCGCTCGACCTCCTCGGCGACGACCGCGAAGCCGCGCCCGGCCTCGCCCGCCATCGCCGCCTGGATCGAGGCGTTGAGCGCGAGGATCGAGGTGCGGTCGGCGATGTCGCCGATCAACTGCACGATCTCGCCGATCTCCTGCGACGACTCGCCGAGGCGCTTGATCCGGCGCGCGGTCTCCTGCACCTGGCCGCGGATCGCGGTCATGCCCGAGATGGTCTTGCCCACCGAATCGGCACCGGTGCGGGCGTTGGCGAGCGCCTGCTCGGCGACCGCCGCCGCCTGCGCCGAGGTCTCCGAGACCTGCTGCACCGACACCGCCATCTCGTCGACCGCGGCGGTGGTGTCGAGGATCTGGAGCGCCTGCTGCTCGGAGCCCTGGGCGAGGTGCTCGGTCGTGGTCTGGATCTCGCTCGCCGAGGAGCTGACCTGGAGCGTGGTGTCGCGCACCTCGCCGATGATCCGCCGCAGCTCGGCGATCATCACGTTGAACGAGTCGGCGATCGCGCCGGTGACGTCGGGCGTGACCTCGGCCTGGCCCGAGAGGTCGCCCTCGGCGACGCCCGAGACCTCGTCGAGGAGCTTTCTGATCGAGCTCTGGATGCGGTCGCGCTCCTCGCGCGACTGGATCAGGGTCAGGGTGTTGTCGAGCATCGAGTTGAGCGAGGTCGCCATCGTCCCCAGCTCGTCGCGGCTGACGACCGGCGCGCGCGCCTTCAGGTTGCCGGCCCCGATCTGGGCGAACAGGTCGCCGATCGCGCGGGTCTGGCGGACCAGGCCGCCGGAGAGGACGAACGCGGCCGCGATCACCAGGATCACCGCGGCGAGCACGACCAGCGCGGTGAACAGCGCCAGCCGCGCGACCGGCGCCTGGACCTCGGCCAGCTCGGTCTCGGCGACCAGCGCCCAGGTGGTGCCGGCCGCCGCGGAGGGCTCGACCACCAGCGGCGTCCACGAGGAGAGCACGTCGACGCCGCGGTAGTCCGCGATCACCCCGGTGCCCTCCTCGCCGGCGAGCGCGCGCTGGATCGCGGGCGTCGCCATCGCCATCTCCGGGGCGAGGATGCGGGCGCCGCGCGCGCGCCGCTGCTCGAAGCGCGAGTCGCTGCGCCAGCGGCCGTCGCGCCCGACCAGGTAGCTGTCGCCGCTCGTGCCCAGGCCCGCGGTCTCCTGCATGATCGCGTTGACCTGGGCGAACGGCGCCTGGTAGATCAGCACCCCCTCGAAGCGCAGCGGGTTGCCCTCGGCGTCGAAGGTGTAGACCGGCGAGCCGACGAAGATCGCGACCTCGTCGTCGACCTGCGCCGCCTCGCTGATGAACGTCGCCTCCGGCGCCGCCCCCTCGAGCTGGCGGAAGACGGTCGCCAGGTTGGTGTCGCGGTAGGGGCCGGTCTCGAGGTTGGTGGCGTAGACCTTCCGCTTCGTCCAGGTGAAGACGACGTTGCCGTCGGGGTCGACCAGGAAGACGTCGAGGTAGCCGTGGATCGGCAGGTAGAACGGGTAGAACTGGCTCTGCTCGAAGTGCGAGGCCGAGTAGTCGCTGCCGTCGCCGGCGTCGCCGACCTCCTGCTTGCCGCCGTAGAGCCGGACCAGGCGCTCGGCGCCGAGCTCCCGGAAGCCGGCGGCCATGCGCACCACGCCGTCGATCGCGCTCGGGTCGGTCGACACGTCCTCGACGTCGACCCGCCACACGTTGAGCAGCCGGGCGATGCCGTTGGTCTTCAGCTCGCGCACCGCCTCGAGCGCGCGGAAGGCCTCGGTGTTGAGGGTGTTGCGCGCGGTCAGGTAGCCGACCACGCCGAGCACGACGAGCGGGATCAGCGCCAGCGCGAGCAGCGACAAGAGCACCTTGTTGCGGATGCTCTCGGCCACCGCCGCCACCGGCGTCCACCGCCGGACCCGGCCCGAGAAGGGTTTTTGCTCTGCCATGGACGTTCCTCCGAACTCGCCGCCGCCCTCAGGCCGGCTCGAACCGCCGGACCTCGGGGGAGGCGAAAAAGCGTTCAAGATCGAGCACCGCGACCAGCCGGTCTTGGTGCTCGGAGACCCCGGTCAGAAACGGCGCCACGCGGTCGGCGACCTCGGCGGTCGGCGGCCGCGGCGCGTCGAGGCCGACCAGGCCGTGGACGCCGTCGACCAGCAGGCCGGCGGTGACCTGGTCGCGGCCGGCGCGCACCACGAGCACGCGCGCCGCGGCCGCCTCGCCGGCCGGCTCGAGGCCGAAGAACTCCGCGAGATCGACCACCGCGAGGATGTCGCCGCGCAGGTTGGCGACCCCGCGCACCCAGCCGGGAACGTTGGGCACCACGGTGGTC
>CAZNIX010000466.1:221-3897 GCA_964573125.1 uncultured Thermoanaerobaculia bacterium | reverse complement strand
GAAATCGCCATAACATAAGATCGGGATTACCAGTGGGCATTCGTTCTCGAGGGCGCCGTCTCCTTGCCGGTCGAGGTGTTCTTGCAGCCGGCGATCACCTGGTAGGTGTAGGTCTTGCCGAGCGCCAGGCCGCTGATCACGACCGAGGGCGCGGTGGGGTTGGCGAGCTTCCACTGCTGCTCGCCGTTCGCCCGGTAGCGCACCAGGTAGCGCTGGTGGGCGGGGTTGGACGACCACGAGATCGTCCTCGAGGTGCCGCTGCCGGAGACCGTCACGCCGGTCGGCGTCGCGCACGTGAGGCTGGTGTTCCAGATGTCGTAGTTGACATAGTTGAGGTAGCTCTTGGTCCCCGAGAACGTGATCTGGTTGCGGACGTTGGTGTTGTCGTTCTCGATCCAGCCGGCGACCTCGTAGCCGTCGATCGTCAGGTTGGTGATCGTCGTCTGCTGGATCTGGAAGTTGATGATCGCGCCGGCGTAGGGGCTCGTAGCGTTGTAGTCGAGACGGTTGACCACCGCGAGGTTCGACCAGTCGGTGCGCATCGTGTAGTTCGGCCGCAGCCCGACCTCGTTGTTCCACACCTTGATGTTCTTGATCCGCTGCCGCATCCGCGTCGCCGCGTCCTTGTTCGAGCCGATCACCGGCACGATGTGGTCCTCGAAGTCGAAGACGCCGTCCGTGTACCAGTCGACGTTACCGTTGTTGTTGAACCGGGGACGGAAGCCGATCAGGTTACCGTAGCCCTCGAAGCCGTCGCACTCGAGGATCGGCAGGTCGGAGATCAGCAGCTTCTCGTTGGTCACGCTGTGGTCCCAGTAGCGGGGCAGGAACGAGCCTCGGTCGGGGAACTCGGCGAGGGAGTAGACCGAGTTGACCGCGTTGCGCGGGAAGGAGCTGTAGCGGACGTGGGAGAGGCCGTTCTCGGTGAACAGGTTCTTGACGTCAGGTGAGCCGGGCGTGAACCAGATCATCCCCACGCCGTCGCAGCCGGCTGCGACGTTGTTGCGCGCCCGCAACGCCGGCCCCTGGAACCAGAAGCCGTCGCCGCGGAACGCAAAGTCGCCGAGCGGTTGCGGCCGCAGCGCGTTGTTGAACACGATGCGGTTGTTGTCGTACACCCCGTCGCCGGTGCCGCGGATCGCGATGTTGTCGTAGTAATTGCCCAGCTCGTCGCCGAACTCGGTGACGAACCCGGCGCCGGTAAAGTCGTAGGCGACGTTGCGTTGGAAGTCGACGTGGCTGCTGTGGTTGACGAAGCCCCAGCCGACGGTGCCGTCGACGACGCAGTCGTAGACCTTCGTGGGCGGCGCCGAGCCGGGCATGGTGCCGTTGAGGTGGAAGTGCAGGGCGTAGCTGCCGCGCCGGTTGGTGATCGACGAGTTCGGGGTCCTCGGCACGATCGAGTAGTCGGGCTGCCCGAGACTGTTAATGGTCAGGGTGACCACCATGTCGTCGAGCGGCACCGCCTTGTTGGTGCGGCCGAGCCTGATCAGCGCCACGTGGCGGAGGTCGACGTCGCCGTGCATCATCATCACGTGCCCGCGCAGCGGGATGCTGGTCGACTCCGAGCTCCACCGGACGTTGCGGGTGAGGTTCGCCAAGTGCAGTCGGAGGTCGCTCCGCGGCCGCACGTGGTCGTAGATGAGGGCGGGAGTGAAGGCGACCGAGGTGCCGGTCGGCGCGGCGGTGAGCGTCCGCCTCTCGTCCTGCGAAGAGAGCGAGGAGGCGGCCACCCGCCGGAAGTAGGAACCGGTCAGGACGACCGTGTCGTTGGCCTTCCAGTTGGTCGGGGCGACGGCCGCGGTCAGGCTGGTCGCGTTCTTGAGCACGTCGACGGCTACCGGCACCATGTAGGTCTTGGGCTCGCCGTAGACGCGGACGGTGCCCATCGAGATGAAGCCCCGGCTCCTCTCGTCCGGGTCCCAGGTACGGTTGATCGGGTTGCCGTCCCAGGCGATGAAGACCAGCTCGGCGACCACGTTCGGCTTGACCGTGTTCACGGGGTCGCCGATCACGAACAGGCCGCCGGAGGCCACGAAAAACGTGTCGACGTAGAGCCGGGTGCTGCCCTGGATCCACATCCGCAGCTCGCCGTTGGCCTGGATGAAGCGCAGGCGGGCGGCCTCCTGGGTCGTGACGTTGACCTTCCGGCCGGCGGGGATGCAGACGATGGCGTTGTTGCCAGGAACGGAACCGCCCCAGGTCGCGGTGGCGTTCCAGTTGCCGTCGGCGACCGCGGTGTGCGTGAAGGCGGCCGGCGCCGGCGGGAACATCGAGGCCGGGGGCGCCGGGCACGTCTGCGCGCGGGCCGCGGCGGCGGCGGCGAGGGAGAGGAAGCAGGAGAGCAGAAGACGGGGGACGAGGCGGGAGAGGTACTGCGGGACCATCGGTGGTCTCCTATCGAGGTACGCCGGCAGGTACTTCCGCCGGGCGTCGAACACCCCCATAGACGATCCCGAGGCCTGATCGAGGGCCCTCCGCCCTCGAGCGGTTGGATCCACCACGAATGTAACCGATCGCGGCAGGTTTGGTTCGCGCGATCGCGGAGTCGCCGTTACTCCTGCTGCAGCGCGATGACCGGATCGACCGCCGTCGCCCGCCGGGCCGGCAGCCAGCTCGCCGCCAGCGCCACCGCGGCAAGCACGACCGGGACCGCCGCCCAGGTCAACAGGTCGCCCGGCCCGACCTCGAACAGCAGCGCCGCCAGCGCCCGCCGCACCGCCAGCGCGCCGGCGAGGCCGAGGGCGACGCCGGCGAGGGTGAGGCTGAGGCCCTGGGCGAGGACCAGGCGGAGGACGTCGGCGCGGTCGCCGCCGAGGGCGAGGCGGACGCCGATCTCGTGGGTGCGCTCGACGACGCCGAGGGCGACCGTGCCGTAGATCCCGACCGCCGCCAGCACGAGCGCGAGGGCGGCGAAGAGGGCGAGGAGCGAGAGGGTGAAGCGGCGCTGGTCGAGCGAGCCGGCGAGGGTCTCTTCGAGGGTGGTGACCTCGACCAGCGGCAGGTCGGGGTCGAGCGCGCGGATCGCGCCGCGCACCGCCGGCACCAGGGCGAGCGGGTCGCCCTCAGTGCGCACGACCACGCTGAGCGCGGAGAGCGGGTTCTGGTGGAACGGCACGTACATCGTCGGCTGCACTTCGGCCTCGCGGCCGCGGAAGCGGACGTCGCCGGCCACGCCGACGATTTCGCGCGACACGCCGAAGATGACGATCGCCTCGCCGAGCGGGTCGCCGCCCGGGAAGTAGCGGCGGACGAAGGCCTGGTTGACGATCGCCACCCGCGGCGCGCCGCCGTCGTCCGCGGCGACGAACTCGCGGCCGGCGGCGAGCGGGATGCGCAGCAGCCGGAACCAGCCCGGGCCGACCGGGCGGAAGCGCGCCTCGTCCAGCTCGCCCTCGGGCACCTCCGGCTGACCGACCACGCTCACGCGCGTCGTCCAGCCCGGGTCGAGCGGCCCGTTGAGCGCGGTGGTCGCCCCGGCCACGCCCGGCAGAGTGGCCGCCCGCTCTTCGAGCGCGCGCAGGAAGCCGACGCCGCGCGGCCAGTCGAAGACCGGCCACTGCTCGGGGAACGGGTAGCTCGCCTCCGGCAGCGCGAGCTGGACCACGAGCACGCGCTCGGGATCGAGGCCGGGGTCGACCGCGAGCACGCGCCAGAAGCTGCGCAGGAGGAGGCC
>CAZNIX010000466.1:0-211 GCA_964573125.1 uncultured Thermoanaerobaculia bacterium | reverse complement strand
CCTGTTGCGGGCCGGGCTGGATCACGAGCACGACCGCGGCCGCGACCTCGAGGACGACCAGGCCGCGGCGCAGCCGGCTGCGGCCCACCGAGAGGCCGCCCGCGCGCCCGCCCTCGACGAGCGCGCCGCGGAGGTCGGGCCGCGACGCCCGCAGCGCCGGCAGCAGGCCGCAGGCGAGGCCGGTGGCGAGGGCGAGCGCGGCGGTGAAGGC
>CAZNIX010000465.1:0-3899 GCA_964573125.1 uncultured Thermoanaerobaculia bacterium | reverse complement strand
CCCGACATCAGCGGCGTGTGCAGCGTCGGCGGCACCTTGGTGATGACCTCGAAGCCGAGGAAGGTCGCGAGCACGAAGACGTAGATCGAGATCAAGAGCGCGCCCATCATCGGGCCACCTCCAGGAGTCGTTCGGCGGTCGGCGCGTGGCGCACCTCGCCGCCGTGGGTCAGGAGCGCGCCGGCGACGATCTCGTCGCCCTCGGGGTCGAGCCGGAGCGCGCCGTCGGCGAGCAGCTCCTTGACCAGGGCGAGGACGTTGCGCGCGTAGAGCGTCGAGGCGTCGTGGGGCATCGACGCGGCGAGGTTGGTCGGGCCGAGGATGGTGACGCCGCCGTGGACGACCTCCTCGTCGGGGCGGGTCAGCTCGCAGTTGCCGCCCTCGACGGCGGCGAGGTCGAGGACGACCGCCCCCGGCCGCATCGCCTCGACCATCGCGCGCGGCAGCAGGAGCGGGGCGCGCTTGCCGGGCACGAGCGCGGTCGCGATCACGGCGTCGGCCTTGGCGACCCGCTGGTGGACGATCTCGCGCTGGCGGCGCAGGAAGTCCTCGCCCATCTCGCGCGCGTAGCCGCCGGCGCCCTCGCCGCTCTCGGCCATCGGCAGGTCGATGAACTTGCCGCCCAGCGACTCGACCTGCTCCTTGACCGCGGGGCGGACGTCGGAGACCTCGACCACCGCGCCCAGCCGGCGCGCGGTGGCGAGCGCCTGGAGCCCGGCGACCCCGGCGCCCATCACCACCACCCGCGACGGCGGGATGGTGCCGGCGGCGGTCATCAGCAGCGGGAAATAGCGGTCGAGCCGCGCCGCGGCGAGGAGCGCCGCCTTGTAGCCGGCGATCGAGGCCTGCGAGGAGAGCGCGTCCATCGGCTGCGCGCGGGTGATGCGCGGGAGCAGCTCCATCGCCAGCGCGCTCACCCCGCGCTCGGCGAGCACGCGCACGGCGTCGAGGTTGCGGTGGGGGGCGAGCAAGCCGACGAGCACCGCGCCCGGCGCCAGCCGCGCGGCCTCCTCGGGGGTCGGCGGCGCGACCTTGAGCACCAGGGCGGCGTCCGCCCAGCCGTCGCCGTCGGCGCCCGGGACGACGGCGGCGCCCGCCTCGCGGTAGGCGCCGTCGGGGAAGTGGGCGCCCTCGCCGGCGCCGGCCTCGACCGTCATCGCCACCCCTTCGGCGACGAGCTTCTTGACCGTCTCCGGGGTCGCGGCGACCCGCGTTTCGCCGGCGCGGCGCTCCTTGGGGACGAAGACCTTCATGGGCACGGTCTCGGGCTGGTTCCGGCGGTTGGGGGGGAAGCGGATTCGGGATCGGGCCGACGCGGCGTCGAGCTCTGCCGGCGGCCGGAACGCGATGCTAACCGGGCGGGAGCGGGCGCGCAACTGCCCGTCCGGGTAGGTCGCCGGCGCCGCGGCTCGATCGTCGGGCTCCCGCGCGCGCTCGGGTCAACGCTCGACGTCGGCCCCGAGCTCGGCCGCCGGGGAGCCCGCGCCCTCCGGCTCCGGGGGGTGCGGCACGACGTCGGGCGGCGGCGGCCAGAGCAGCGAGGCGGCGACCGAGCCGCCGAGGATCGCCACCACCACCGCGAGCGAGGCCTGGACCGGCAGGTGGACGAGGTCGGCGGCGAGCATCTTCACCCCGATGAACGCGAGCACCAGCCCGAGACCGAACTTGAGGTAGATGAACTTGCCGAGTAGCCCGGCGAGCAGGAAGTAGAGCGAGCGCAGGCCGAGGATGGCGCAGATGTTGGAGGTGAAGACGATGAACGGGTCGCGCGTGATGCCGAAGATCGCCGGGATCGAGTCGACCGCGAACACCACGTCGGTGGCCTCGACCACCGCCAGCACGAGCAGCAGCGGCGTCGCCACCAGCCGCCCGGCCTCGCGGGCGACGAAGCGCTTCTCGTGGTAGCGGTGGGTGAGCGGCACGAAGCGCTGGAACAGCTTGACCACCGGGTTGCGCTCGGGGTGGACCTCGGTCTCGCGGTGGACGAGGATGCGCACGCCGGTGAAGACCAGGAACGCGCCGAACAGGTAGAGCACCCAGTCGAAGCGGCTGATCAGCGCGGCGCCCAGCCAGATGAACACGCCGCGCATCACCAGCGCGCCGAAGATGCCCCAGAACAGCACCCGGTGCTGGTACTTCGGCGGCACCGCGAAATAGCTGAAGATGACGATAAAGACGAAGATGTTGTCGACCGAGAGCGCGTACTCGATCAGGTAGCCGGTGAAGAACTCGAGCCCCACGCGGGAGCCGAACTGCGACCACACCCAGCCGCCGAACGCGAGCGACAGCCCGATCCAGGTCGCGGTCCAGACCGCGGCCTCGCGGGTGCCGATGACGTGCTCTTCGCGGTGGAAGACCCCGAGGTCGAGCGCGAGGATGAACAGCAGCGCGGCGAGGAACAGTCCCCACAGCAGCGGCGATCCGATGCTGGCGACGGCGGTGGTGGCGGCGAGGAGCACGAGGTGGAGCGGCGGTGGAGAAGTGCCCGACGGACGCCACGCGGCCGGTCCCCGGGAGCCGCGCGATCATATAATGCCGCGCCCGGCAGACGCCCGCGCCGCACCCGCCGCGCTCGCCCGCGGCGGCCCGCGCGACGCGGCGGAAAGGCCACGCCATGGACCGTCCCCTCGCCCGCGTCCTCGACCTCGTCGACCCCGCCACGCAGTGGCTCGCCGCGCCCGGCGTCGAGCCGGCCCGGCGCCTGCTGCTCGGCGACGACCCGCGCGCCGTGCTCGCGCTGCGCGGCTCGTTCGCGCTCACCGCCCGCGAGGGGGAGCGGGTGGCGATGGCGCGCAGCCTCGACCGCCCGTTGCGCTTCTTCCTCGCCAAGGAAGCCGGCGGCCCGCTGCTGGTGGTCGCCGAGCGGATGGACGCGATCCACGACGCCTTGCGCGCCGAGGGGCTCGCCGATCAGTTTCATCCCACCTACTGCCGGATGGTGCCGGCCCACCACGTCACGACGCTCAGGCTGGTCGGCTGCCCGGACCCCAACCCGGTGCACCGGCGCTTCTTCGCCCCGCCCGCCGAGCCGCTGCCGGCCGACCTCGACCTGATCGGCGAGCGCTACGTCTCGGCGCTCTACCACGAGGTGCGCGAGTGGCTCGCGGCGCAGCCCGCCGGCGAGCCGGTCGGGGTGGCGTTCTCGGGCGGCCTCGACAGCGGCGCGGTGCTGCTCGCGGTCTACCGCGCGCTGCTCGACCTCGGGCACAGCCCGGCGCGGCTCAAGGCGTTCACGCTCGCGGTCGGGGGCGGCGGCGACGACCTCGCCCAGGCGCGGGATTTCCTGCGCCGGGCCGGCCTCGAGATGCTCGGCGAGGCGGTCGAGGTCGGCTGGGACGAGATCGACCCGTTCGCCGCGGTCGGGGTGATCGAGGACTACCAGCCGCTCGACGTCGAGGCCGCGGCGATGGGGCTGGCGCTGCTCGCCGCGGTGCGCCGCCGCTACCCGGAGTGGCGGCTGCTGGCCGATGGCGACGGCGGCGACGAGAACCTCAAGGACTACCCGATCGAGGACAACCCGGAGCTGACCATCCGGAGCGTGGTCGGCAACCCGCTGCTCTACCAGGAGGGGTGGGGCGTCGACGCGGTCAAGCACTCGCTGACCTACAGCGGCGGCTTCTCCCGCGCCTGCGCGCGCACCTGGGCGCCGGCGCGGCGCTTCGGCTTCACGCCGTGCAGCCCGTTCACCCGCCCGGCGGTGGTCGCGGTGGCGGCGGCGATCCCGTTCGCCGAGCTGGCCGGCGGCTCGCACGCGGCGCTCTACGCGCTCAAGGGCGAGGTGCTCGCGCGCGGCGTGCGCTCGGTGCTCGGCCTCGAGCTGCCGCGCTTCGCCAAGCGCCGGTTCCAGCACGGCGCCGGCGCGCGCGGCGAGTTCGAGCGTCGGTTCGCGGCGCCGCCGGC
>CAZNIX010000464.1:0-3900 GCA_964573125.1 uncultured Thermoanaerobaculia bacterium | reverse complement strand
CGGCGGCGTCGTCGCCGCCCTGCTCGCCGCCGCGCTGCTCGCCGGCGCGCCGGCGCCGGCCGCCGCCGCGGGCGAGCTCCCCGACCCGGTCTACCAGGTGTGGATCGACGCCCGCCTCGACGACGAGGGGGTGATCCACGGCCGCGAGGAGCTGCGCTGGCGCAACGCCTCGGGCGCGCCGGTGCCCGACCTCCAGTTCCACCTCTACCTCAACGCGTTCGCCAACAACCGCTCGACCTTCATGGTCGAGTCCGGCGGCCGGCTGCGCGGCGACGAGTTCGACGCGGAGCGCTGGGGCTACGCCGAGGTGCGCGCGATGACGCTCGCGAGCGGCCCCGACCTCAAGGCGGTCGAGGAGTTCATCGCCCCCGACGACGGCAACCCCGAGGACCGCACGGTGGCCCGCTACCCGCTGCCCGAGCCGGTGCCGCCCGGCGGCTGGGTCGAGGTCACGATCGAGTTCGAGAGCCGGCTGCCGGACATCTTCGCGCGCACCGGCATCCACCGCGATTTCGTGCTCGCCGGCCAGTGGTTCCCGAAGATCGCGGTGTGGGAGGACGCCGGCGTGCGCGGCCGGCGCGAGCCGGGCTGGAACGCCCACCAGTTCCACGCCACGAGCGAGTTCTACGCCGATTTCGGCGACTACGACGTCGTCCTCACCCTGCCCGAGCGCTACCGCGGGCGGATCGGCGCCACCGGCCGGGAGCTGGAGGTCCCCGCGGACCGCAGGCCCGAGGACGCGGCCGGCACGGTGACCGTGCGCTTCGTCCAGGACGGGGTGCACGATTTCGCCTGGACCGCCGATCCGCGTTACAAGGTGCACGGCGAGCGCTTCGTCCCCGAGCGCGACGTGCCCCCCGCCGAGCGCCGGCGGTGGGCCGCGACGCTCGGCCTGCCCGAGGAGGAGCTGGCGCTCGGCCCGGTCGAGATCACGCTCCTGCTGCGCCCCGAGAACCGGCGCCTGATGCGCCGCTACCTCGACAGCGCGAAGGCGGCGATCCGCGGCTACGGCCTGCGGCTGGGCGCCTACCCCTACTCCACCCTGACCCTCGTCGACCCGGCGTGGGGCGGGCTCGGCGCCGGCGGCATGGAGTACCCGACGTTCATCACCCTCGGCGGCCATCCGCTGTTCACGCTGCCGCCGTTCCGCGGCGCGCTCCTCCCCGAGCTGGTCACCGTCCACGAGTTCGGCCACCAGTACTTCCAGGGCATGATCGCGAGCAACGAGTTCGAGGAGGCGTGGCTCGACGAGGGGATCAACTCCTACTACGAGACCGAGGTGATGGAGGACGACTACGCGCCGTGGAGCCTCCGGCTGCCGGGGTGGCTCGCGCTGTCGCCGTTCGAGACCCAGCACGCCTCGGTCGCCGGCGGCGGCTTCGGCGATCCGGTGGCGGCGCCGGCGTGGCGCTACCGCACCTCCGGCAGCTACGCCCAGAACAGCTACCCGCGGCCGGCGGTCACGCTGCGCCACCTCGAGAACCTCCTCGGCGCTCCGACCTTCCACCGCGCGATGCGCGCGTTCTTCCAGCGCTGGCGGTTCCGCCATCCCTCGACGGCCGATTTCGAGGCGACGTTCTCGGCAGCCGCGGGCCAGGACCTCGGCTGGTTCTTCGACCAGGCGCTGCACTCGAGCCGCCACCTCGACTACGCGGTGCGCCGGGTGCGCGCCGAGCGCCTGCGCGAGCCGGCGGGCTTCTTCTGGCGCGACGGCGAGCGGGTCGAGCTGCGCGCGGAGGACGACGCCGAGGACGACCGGCGCCCGGAGCGCTGGGAGTCGGTCGCCGAGGTCTTCCGCCACGGCGAGTTCATCCACCCGGTGACCGTCGAGTTCCGCTTCGACGACGGCCGCACGCTACGCCGGGAGTGGTCGGGGAAGGCGCGCTGGGCGCGCTGGACCTTCCGCGGCCCGGCCCGGCTCGACCGCGCCGAGGTCGACCCCGACGGCGTGCTCGCGCTCGACGTCGACCGCCTCAACAACGGCAAGACCCGCGAGGCCGACCCCGCGCCCGCGCTCGCGTTCGCCACCGACGTGCTCTACTGGCTGACCGCCCTGTTCCACGCCGCGGCGCTCCTGGCCTGAGCCGGAGGACCGACGATGCGCTTCGTGACCGCCCTCCGCCTCGGCCTGCGCCGCGCCCACGCCCGGCCCGGGCTGATCGTCATCGCCGGGCTCGCGGCGCTCGTGCCGGCGCTGCTGCTCGGCTCGATCCTGTGGCGCGACCTCGCGGCGTCGATGGACGAGAGCCCGTTCGCGCGCCAGGCGCTCACCGGCAACCGGTCGGGGGTGTGGTGGGACTTCAGCAAGTCGGCGGCCGACGACCTCGAGCCGATCGAGGGCGGCCTGCCGCTGCGCTTCCTGCTCGTGGTGGCGTTCCAGGCGCTGGTCTCGGCCGGGATCGTCGAGACCCTGCTCGGCACCGCGCCGCGCTCGGCCCACCCGTTCCTGCTCGGCATCGGGCGCCACGGCTGGCGCTTCCTGCGCGCGCTCTTCTGGTTCGGGCTCTCGGCGGCGGTGCTGGCGGCGGTCGCCGGCGGCTGGTTCGCCGGCGCGCTCGCGGTCTCCCAGAACCTCGCCGACGCCGGCCTCCACCTGTGGGGGCTGGCGATCGGGATCGCGCTGACCGCGCTCGCGTTCGCCTTCCTCGACCTCGGCCACGACCTCGCCCGGATCGCCGCCGCCGCCCACCGCGACGGCCGCATGCTCAAGGGCTACCTGCTGGCGCTCGGCCACGCCCTGCGCCACCCGCTGCTGCTCCTGCCGCTGTGGCTGAGCTTCGCCCTGCTCGGCCTGGGCGCCCACCTCGTCTACCTGGCGCTGCGTTCCGCCTGGTCGCCGGCCACGCTCGGCGGCGTGCTCCTCCTGCTCGCGGTCGGCCAGCTCTTCCTGCTCGTCCACGCCTGGCTGCGCGTCGGCCTCTGGGGGTCGCTCGTCGCCTACTACCAGGGGATCGGCGAGCCGCGCTGGTGCATCCGCGGCCGCCGGCCGCGGCCGGCGCCGACGGCGCCGGTCGAGGCCGGGTAGACCATCCCGCGGCCGGCGGTGGTCGCCAATGGTGGGACCCCTTGCTCAGGCGATGACACTGCTCACTTGGAGGGTCTCGTGACCCCCGCCGTGCGCCCCGTCATAGGTGATCTGCGCTTCCCTCGCCCCCTGGATCGCCGCCAGGGGATTCGTGCACTGGAACTGGATGGCGCCTCCAGCCAGGCCCGTCAGGTTCACGTTCATCGGTTGCGCGGTCATCGTGTGGATTCCACCAGCGTCGTGCTGAGCGGCCTGAACCAAGGTGATCGTCGGCACTGTCTTCTCCTCTTCGTGTAGGACCAGCCCCGCGCATCGGAACTGGTTTCGATTCGGCACGAATGCACACTCTTCGGAGAGACGGTGCCGCCGTCGTTTCTGTGAAAACTCGGGCCGGCGAGCCGCACTCGCCGGATCAGCGCGGCGCCCCGGGGAGGCCGACGCCGGGCGCCGGGCGCTCGCGCAGGACCTCGCGGCGGAAGCGGAACAGCTCGGCCGGGCGGCCGCCGGTCTCGGGCTCCAGCTCGCCGGTGCCCTCGACCAGGCCGCCGCGCTCGACCAAGCGGCGGAAGTTCTGCTTGTGCAGGCGGACGCCGGCGAGCGCCTCGACCACGCGCTGGAGCTGGAGCAGGGTGAAGGCCGGCGGCAGCAGCTCGAAGACCACCGGGCGGTACTTGATCTTGCCGCGCAGGCGGCCGAGCGCGGTGGCCAGGATGCGCCGGTGGTCGAGGGCCATCGGGCGGCCGAGCAGCGCGTCGTCGGCGTCGGCCGCCGCGTGCTCATCGGCCGGCCCGGCGCCGGCGGCTCCGGGGCCGACGGGCGTCCGGCCGTCCTGCCGCCTACGGCGCCGCCGCCCGGCGTTCCTGCGGCTCTCGCCG
>CAZNIX010000463.1:0-3904 GCA_964573125.1 uncultured Thermoanaerobaculia bacterium | reverse complement strand
GCCGGGCGGCGGGTCGAGCCGGGGCAGGCGGACGAACAGCGCGGCGAGCGCCGCCTCCGCCTCCGCCTCGCGGCCGGCGGCCTCGGCCGCCCGCCAGCGCTCCAGGTGTTTCCGCTCGTTCATCGTCCGGCTCCGTCTCCTCCGACAGCCCGCCTTACGACGCCGCCGCGGCCGGGGTTTCGCGGCCGTCCCGCCGGGGCGCTCACCCGGCGATCCCTCCCGGACCCCAGCCCGCGGCGCCGAGCGCCGCCATCAGCTCCTTGCGCGCCCTGTGCAGGTGGGTCTTGACCGTGCCGAGCGGCAGCCCGGCGACCTCGGCGATCTCCTGATAGGCGAGTCCCTCCTGGTAGCGCAGGAGCACGATCTCCCGGTACTCCGGCCGCAGCGCCCCGACCGCCGCCGCGAGCGCCGCCGCCAAGTCGCCGCGCTGGGCCGTCGCCTCGGGGCTGCGCAGGCTGTCGTCGGCGAGCACGGCGGCCAGGCCGCCGCCCCCCTCGTCGTCCTCCGGCCGCTCGAGCGGCACGCTCTCCGGGCCGCGCCGGCGCAGGTGGTCGAGCGTGGTGTTGTGGGCGATCTTGAACAGCCAGCTCGAGAAGCGCCGCTCGCGGTCGTAGGTCGCCAGGCGCCGGAACGCCTTGAGGAAGGTCTCCTGCGCCAGGTCCTCGGCGGTCGCCGGGTCGCCGACCATGCGCGCGATGAGCGTGAACACCGGCCGCTGGAAGCGCTCCACGATCCGGTAGAACGCCTCCTCCGACCCGCCCAGCGCGGCGGCGACCAGCTCGGCGTCGTCGATTTCGCCTCTCCCGTCCGCGGTCTCGGCCCGTGCGCCGGGCGCATTGTAGACTCCCTGCGCTCCGTCACCACGGGACCACGACAGGAGGACCGACCGATGCGCACCCGCCCGCACAGCTTCGGCCTGCTCGCCGGCCTGCTCGCCCTCGCCCTCGCCGTCGCCCTGCCCGCCGTCGCCGGCACGCTCGCGGGCGTCACCCTGCCGGACCGCGAGAGCGCCGGCGGCCAGGAGCTGGCGCTCAACGGCATGGGGCTGCGCAGCAAGCTCTTCATCAAGGTCTATGTCGGCGGCCTCTACCTCGCCGAGCGCCAGTCCTCGGCCGAGCGCGCGCTCGCCGCCGACGCCCCCCGCATCATGGTCATGCACTACCTCTACGGCGTGAGCAAGGACCAGCTCTGCGAAGGCTGGGACGACGGGCTCGCGGACAACACGCCGAACGCCTCGGCTCAGGTCGAGAAGGACTTTGCGACCCTGTGCAACTGGATGGGCCCGATCGCGAAGGGGGAAGTGCTCCGGCTCACCTACATCCCCGGCACCGGGACCACGGTGACGGTGGTGGGCGAGGACAAGGGGACGATCGCCGGCAAGGAGTTCGCCGACGCTCTGCTGAGGTGCTGGATCGGCCCCGACCCCGGCCCGGGCGAGGGCTTCAAGAAGGCGGTCCTGGGGGGTTGAGCGGCCGGCCGGCGGCGGAAAAGAGCTCGGCCCAAAAAAAGAGAGGAGCGTGCCGACGCTCCTCGTGGGAGGGATGAGAGGAGGGTTTGCCTCCCCGTCGAGAGGAAGGTAACACAGGAAATAGACAGGTGTCAATATCTCGGCATGAAGAAGTGCGCAGCCTTCGATGGCCGGCCCGGCGGGCCGGGCGCGGCCGCGGCCGGCGAGCAGCCGCCGGGGCCGCCGCCCTCTTCGCCGCCGCCGGCGGCGCCGGCGCCGCCACCCCCGAGCCCGTACCGCCCACGATCGTCGGCGCGCCGCCGGCGGCGGTGGCGAGCTACCGGATCGAGGCCCGCCTCGATCCCGGGAGCCACCGCATCGAGGGTCGCGGGACGATCCGGTGGCGCAACCCCGCGGCGGTCCCCGCGCGCGAGCTCTGCTTCCACCTCTACCTCAACGGCTTCCGCAACTCGGCCTCGACCTGGCTCCGCCGCGAGGGCAGGGAGCAGGTCGAGGAGCTGGCGCCGGACGGCTGGGGCTGGATCGAGATCGACCGCGTGGCGATCGGCGCCCAGGAGCTGACCGCCGGCCTCGAGTTCGCGAGCCCCGACGACGGCAACCCCGAGGACCGCACGGTCGCGCTGCTGCCGCTCCCGCGCGAGGTCGCGCCGGGCGCCGAGGTCGAGCTGGCGGTCGAGTTCACCGCCCGGCTCCCGCGCGCGGTCGCGCGCACCGGCTGGCGCGGCGACCACCACTTCGCGGCGCAGTGGTTCCCCAAGCTCGGCGTGCGCGACCCCGACGGCTCGTGGCGCTGCCACCAGTTCCACCGCTCGAGCGAGTTTTTCGCCGACTACGGCGACTACGACGTCTCGATCACCGTGCCCGCGCGCTTCGTCGTCGGCGCCACCGGCGCGCGGGTCGCGAGCACCGCGGCCGGCGACGGCGCGATCACCCATCGTTACGTCCAGCAGGGGGTCCACGATTTCGCCTGGACCGCCTGGCCCGGCTTCGTCGAGCACCGGCGCACGTTCCGCCACCGGGGGCTGCCCGAGGTCGAGATCACGCTGCTCGGCCGCCCCGACGCCCGCCACCAAGCGGAGCGCTACCTGGCGGCGGTCGAGCACGCGCTGCGCCTGTTCGGCACCTGGTACGGCCCCTACCCCTACACGACGCTGACCGTGGTCGACCCGGCCTGGGGGGCCGACGCGACCGGCGGCATGGAGTACCCGACGTTCATCACCGGCGGCACGCACCTCCTCAACCCGGCGCCGACGCTCGCCCCCGAGGGGGTGACGGTGCATGAGTTCGGGCACCAGTACTTCTACGGCCTGATCGCCACCGACGAGGTCGAGGAGTCCTACCTCGACGAGGGGATCAACACCTACGCCTCCTACCGCGTGCTCGCCGAGGCCTACGGGCCGCGCGCCTGGAGCTATCGCCTGTGGGGGGTGCCGCTGGTCTTCGACGGCATCCGCCAGAGCTGGGCGCTCGACAGCCGGCCGGGCTACTTCCGGCGCCCCTCGACCGACCCGATCGCGCGCACGAGCTGGGGCTACCTCGACCGCCCGGCCTACCGCAACCTGACCTACGGCAAGATGGCGCTCGCGATGGGCCAGCTCGAGCGCATGCTCGGCCGCGCGACCATGGACCGCGCGATGCGCGCCTACACCACCGAGTGGCGCTTCCGCCACCCGCGCACCGCGGACTTCATCCGCGCGCTCTCGCGCGGCGCCGGCCGCGACCTCGGCGGCTACTTCCGCCAAGTGCTCTACGGCAGCGACGCGCTCGACTACGCGGTGACGGTCGCCGAGAGCCGCCGGCGCAAGGGGCCGGTCGGGGTGTTCGGCGAGGGGCGCGAGCGGCAGACCTCCGCCGACGGCGAGAAGCTCCCCGGCTGGGAGAGCGAGGTGGTGGTCGAGCGGCTGGGCGGGGTGCGCCTGCCGGTCACGGTCGAGCTGGCGTTCGCCGGCGGCGAGCGCCGGCGCCGCGAGTGGGACGGCGAGGAGCGCTGGATCCGCTACCGGATCACGGGCCCCAAGCTCTTGTCGGCCGAGGTCGATCCCGACGACGTCCTGCTGCTCGACGTCGACCGCCTCAACAACAGCCGCCGCGCCGAGCCCGACCGCCGCGCCTCGGTGCGCTGGGCGCAGCGCGCCCGCTTCTGGGTGCAGAACCTCCTGGAGACCTTCGCCGCCCTTGCGTGAGCTCGCCGACGCCCGCTCCGGGGGGCGCCGCCCCTCGCCGCTCGCCGCCGCCGCCGGCGGCCTGCGCGACGCCGTCGCCCGCCCGGGCGCGGTGCTCGCGCTGCTCGCGCTCAACCTGGTCGCCGCGATCGCGATGGCGGCGCCGATCGCCGCGGTGCTCGCCGCCGAGCTCGCCCGCAACCTCTACGGCGAGACGATGGCGCAGGGCGCCTCCTGGCGCTGGTTCGACACCGTCGCCCGCAAGCACCCGGTC
>CAZNIX010000462.1:0-3914 GCA_964573125.1 uncultured Thermoanaerobaculia bacterium | reverse complement strand
CGGCTCCTGCGCCGCGGGCAGCGCCTCCGGCGCGGACGGCGCCGCCGCCGGGGCGGCGCCCGCAACCGCGGCGAGGAGCAGGGCGAGCGCGACGCGACGGGTCGCGCCGGCCGGCGGAGAGTTCATCGCAGCTTTACCTCACGGCCGCCCGCTCGCTGCGGCGGCCTCAGAGCCCGCGCGGATCGACCTCGAGCCGCGCCGCGAGCTGGCGGCCGCTGACCGCGTCGTGCACGGAGATGATCACGGTCTGGTGGTCGCGGCGCAGCCGCAGCCGGGTGTCGTAAGTGACGAAGCCGTTCTCCGTCGGCGCCTCCGGCAAGGTGAGCGAGAGCGGGACGCTGGGCATCTCCGACTCGCGCTCGTCCCGGTCGATGGCGGCGAAGCGCAGCTCGACGTGGACCACGTGGCCGTCGGCCGTGGGCAGCGCGGTCAGCTCGCCGACCGGCAGCCGGATGCGGACCGGCATCTCCATCTCGCGGCGGCCGCTGCGCTCGGGCTCGCCCAGCTCGACCTGGAGCGGAGCCGCCGGCGCGTTGCCGAAGAGCAGCGCGCTCTGGGCCGACATCTCGCGCTCGGTCTCGACCGAGAGGTCCCGGAAGCCCGAGCGGCTGCGCACCCGCAGGCCGGGGCGGGTGACCTCGACCCGGATCGTGTGCTCGCGGTCGTCGTGGCGGCGGTCGGCGGTGAAGCCGAGCCAGTAGTAGGTGCGGGTGTCGGCCACCGCGGCCTCGAACGCATCGACCGCCTGGGCGTTGATCACCGCGCGGCCGCCGGTCGCGCCGGCGATCTGGACCAGCGCCTGCTCGATCTGGCGCTCGCGCTCGAGCGAGTCGACCACCAGGTTGTTGGTGAAGCGGTTCGAGCCCGAGGAGAGGATGCGGTCCTCGCCCTCGGCGCCGAACGAGCCGGACAGGCCCGGCACGTCGACCGCGTAGACCGTGTAGCCGAGGAGATTGGCGGTCTCGCTCAGCGGCGCCAGCAGCCCGGGGCCGTAGGTGACCTGCTCGCCGGTGAGCACCCGCGTCGGATCGTCGACCACGAACGAGGCGACCGAGAACGGCCAGCCGCCGGCGAGCAGCAGCAGCACCTTGCGCCCCGGCGGCAGGGCGAACCCGCGCAGCGTGGCGACCGTGGCGGCGACCGCGCGCCGCACCTGATCGCCGAGCGCCGTCGCGTAGACGCGCTCTTCGGAGCCGAGCCCGGCCGCGCGGTCGCCGCGGACCAGCGGCGCGCCGAGGGTGGCGTCGAACGGCTCGTCGCCCGGGGTCTCGAAGGTGCGCCGCTCGGAGATCCGCTGGAGCCCGAACGCCGGCCGGCCGAGCGCGTCCTGGATCGCGCGCTCGAGCTGGCGGCTGGAGTCGCTCCAGGTGGTGAGCATCTCGACCCGGCGGCCGTCGTAGGCGACCACCGCCATGCGGTCGCCGGGGGCGAGGCCGGGCAGATCCGCCTTCAGCGCCTCGAGCACCCGGTTGCGGTCGTGCTCCATCGCGAAGTAGTCGTCGATGAACACCAGGTAGCTGGTGCCGATCGGCTCGCCCGGCGCCACGGCGGGCACCGACGGCACCGCGGCGCCCTCGGCCGGCCCCCGGTCGACCGCCTCGCCGCCGAGGATCTCGGTGAAGTAGTGGATCGGCACCTCCTCGCCGTCGACCACCAGGCGGAAGTCCTCCGGGCGCAGGCCGGTGACCCGGATGCCGTCCTTGTCCTCGACCACCGCCTCGACGTTGACCACCCGCACGTCGATGGTCTCGCCGAACACCGCCGGGTCGATCGCGGCGGCGACCTCCTCCGGGAGGCCCTGGGCGGCCGCTGGCGGCGCCGCGAGCGCGGCGAGGGCGGCAAGGGCGGCGGCGAGCGCGGCGAGGGCGGGGAGACGGAGGACGGAGCGGGGGGCGGAGCTCATGGCGGGACCTCCAGGGGGGCGCGACCGCGCCGGGCGCCGGTCTGGACCTGCCGGTGGACCGCCGCGGCGGCGCGGGCGGCGACCGCGGCGGCGCCGGACCCTTCCCGCGGGTCGGCCTCCTGAGCCGTAGGATACGCCAAACGGCGGGCCGGTTCACCCGGCGGGCCGCACCCACCGCGGCGACGGGCGGCTAGCGGGGGGCCGGGGAGACCTCCACGCGGGTCGTCAGGCTGGCGCCCGAGACCGGGTCGTGGAGCGAAAGCACCAGCTCGTGCTCCTGGTTGCGCAGCCGCAGCCGGGTCTCGTAGGAGACCGCGCCGCCGGCCGGCGGTCGCCGCTGGAAGTGCATGGTGATCGGGATCGTCGCCACGTCCGAGGTCCGGTCGCGCTCGTCGAGCGCCGCCGCCCGCAGCTCGAGGTTCGCGATCAGCGCGCCGCCGCCGTCCGGCAGCAGCGTCATCGCCTGAACCGGGATCTTCACCGTCACCGGCAGCACGAGGAAGCGGCGGCTCTCGCGCTCCGGCTCGCCGACCGCGACCGTCAGGTCGTCGCCGGCGGGCGATTCGCCGAACAGCAGCGCGCTCTCGACCGCCATGTTGTTCTCGAGCTGGCGCGAGAGGTCGCGGTAGCCCTCGCGGGCGCGCACCTTCAGCCCCGGTCCGACCGCCTCGACCCGGATCTCGTGGAAGGCGTGGTCGCCCCGGCGGTCCGGGGTGAAGCCGATCCAGTAGTAGGAGCGGGTGTCGGCGGCGACCTCGGCCAGCGCGTCGTTGCGGCCGGCGTTGACCAGCGGGCGGCCGCCGGTCTCGGCGGCGAGGTGCCGCAGCGTGAAATGGGCCTGGACCTCGCGCTCGAAGCTCGGCGAGCCGGCCGACGGCCCGGGGTCGGATTGCGAGGCGTCGATGCCGAAGGGGCCGGCCATGCCCGGCACGTCGACCGGGTAGAGGGTGTAGCCGAGCAGGTTCGCGGTGTCGGTCAGCGGCTGGTAGATCCGCGGGCCGTAGCCGTACTCGTAATCGAAGACCGGCCTCTGGGGATCGTCGACCGCGTAGGCCGCGGGCGAGTACGGCCAGCCGCCGGAGAGCAGCAGCATCACCTTGCGGCCCGGCGGCCGGGCGAAACCGCGCAGCGCCGCGACCGCCGCGTCGACCGCGCGCGCCACCCGTGCCTCGACGAAGCTGGCGTAGCCCTGCTCGTCGGGATCCAGGTGCGCCCCGCGGCCCGTGACCGGGCTCGGGCCGGTCTGGAACCCGCGCTCCTGGGCCATCCGCTGGAGCCCGAAGGCGTCGCGCTCCATCGCCACCTCGAAGACCCGCTCCAGCTCGCGCTGCGACCCGGTCCACGAGGTCAGCATCTCGACCCGGCGGCCGTCGAACGCGACCACCGCCATGCGGTCGCCGGGGCCGAGGCCGGAGAGGTCCGCGGCCAGCTCGCGCAGCACGTGGTTGCGGTCGCGCCGGACCGGGAACCAGTCGTCGATGAAGACCAGATAGCTGGTCCCCACCCGTGCGCCGGGCTCGACCGCGGTCACCGCGGGCACCGCCGGCTCGCCGTCGCCCTGCGGCGCCACGGCTACGCCGCCGCGCACCTCGGTGAAGTAGTCGATCGGCACCCGCTCGCCATCGACGGTGAGGACCAGGTCCTCGGGACCCAGCCCGCCGACCCGGTTGCCCTGCCGGTCGGTGACCACCACCTCGACGTTGACCACCCGGACGTCGATCGTCTCGCCGAACGTCGGCGGCGCGGTCGGCTCGCCCGTGGGCTGGGCGGCCGACGGCAGGGCGAGCGCCGTGACCGCGGCGGCGAGGGCGGCGGTGCGGAGGAATCGGTCCATGGTCGGGCTCTCCCTCGGTCGAGTCTGGGCGGCCATTGTATCGCAATTCATTTCGAGCTGCAAGAACGGCGGGGCGCCGGCCGGGCGGGCTCGGCGGCCGGGTGCCGGCAGGCAGGGGTCCGGGCGCCGCGCAGCGAGCGGACCGCCGCCCCGGGGCCCGCGGCGGGGGGCGAGGCC
>CAZNIX010000461.1:0-3918 GCA_964573125.1 uncultured Thermoanaerobaculia bacterium | reverse complement strand
AGCGGCGCCGCCACCGTCCGGCGCGCCGGCGCGGCGGGCGCCGGCGGCTCGACCTCGAGCTCGTAGGCGACCGCTCCGGGGACGAGCGTCCATTCGAAGACGGGCGGCCGGCGGCCGGCGATCGCCCGCTCGGCGGGCGCGAGCGCGCGCAGCGCCGCGGCCCGGGCCACGGTCTGGACGACCGTGACCGGCGGCGAGCCGACGCGCTGGGGGTGGGTCACCTCCAGCGCCAGCTCGTGGCCGCCGAGGCCGAGGTGCGGGATCGGGACACGGCTTGCGACCGCCACCGGCTGGCCGGCGACCGCGTGGACCGCGAAGCGGTCGAAGACGGCGCCGTCGAGCAGCCACGAGCCGAGGATCGGCCCGCCGCCGGCGACGGTCAGGAGGCCCTGGGGCCGGACGTCCTCGCCGAGCGCGATCTGGCCGCCCGGGCGTGGGAAGACGACGACCGCCGCGGTGACCGCGAGCGGCGCCGCCGGCGAGTCCGCGGGCACCACGACGATCAGCCCGCCGACCGGCGTGGTGCCGCCGCTCGGGTTGGTGAGGAGCAGCCGGACCGGACCCGGCGGGGCGTCCGGCCGCACCGAGAGCGTCACCCGCGCCAGCTCGGGCGAGAGCACCTGGACGGCCTCGACGGCCACCGCCGGCGAGTCGCGGGCGACCGTGGCGCCGGGCTCGAAGTTGCGGCCGACCAGGCGCACCTCCTGGGCGCGGCCGCCGGCGGCGACGGTCGGCGGCAGCGTCTGCTCGATCACCGGCACCGGCGGCCGGACGACCACGGTGAACGGGATCTCGCGCTCGACCGCGCTCCCGACCCGCACCTCGAGCCGCCCGGGATGGCTCCCGGCGACCGCGCCGGGGCCGAGCACGAACGGGAAGACGACCGGCGCGTAGGCCGGCGGCGCGGCGACCCGGGCGCCGCCGGTCTGGACGAAGCTCGGCAAGCCGACGAACGCGAGCCCGACCGGCGCGGCGAAGCCGGGCTCGGGGACCACGGTCACCGTCACCGGCGCCGGCGGACCGCCGATCGCCGGCTCGACCGGAGCGGGGACGGCGACCACGTCGAACGACGGCGCCGCCCCGACCCGCACGCGGAACGGGATCTCGACCGTCACGCCGCCGCCGGTGCCGCGCAGCGCGCCGTTGAAGACGCCCGCCGCCGCGCCCGGGCCGAGCGCGAACCGGAAACCGACCGCCGGATAGCCGGGCGCGCCCGTCACCCGCGGCCCGCCGAAGGAGACGAAGCCCGGCAGCCCGACGAACGTGTAGGTGATCGGCGCCGAGAAGCCGAGGTCCGCGACCGTCGTCACCGTCACGGTCGCGCCCGCCCCGCCGATCGTGAGGCCGACCGGGTTGGGCTGGACCGCCGCCGCGAACTCCGGCGCCGGCGGCGGCGGCGGCGGTGGGGGCGGGGGCGGCGCCGCGAGCACGACGACCTGGAACGGCAGCTCGACCGTAATCGCCCCCGCGGTCCCGCGCAGCGCGCCGCCGTAGGTGCCCGGCGCGGCGCCGGCGCCGAGCGCGAACGGAAAGCTGAGCGGCGGATACCCCGGAGCGCTCGCGACCTGCGGCCCGCCGAAGGAGACGAACCCCGGCAGCCCGAGGAAGGTGTACGTGATCGGCAGCGAGAACCCGGGATCCGGGATCGTGGTCACCGTCACCGCGGCGCCCGGGCCGCCGATCGTCAGCGTCAGCGGGTTGGGCGCGACCGCCGCCGTGAACTCCGGCGGCGGCGGCGGCGGCTGGACGACGACCGTGAACGGGACGTTGAGGATCGTCGGCCCGGCCATCCCGCGCAGCGTGCCGTTGTACGTCCCCGGCACCGCCCCCGGCCCGAGGGCGAACGGAAACGCGAGCGGCGGATAGCCCGGCGGCAGCGCGTTCTGCGGACCGCCGGTCTGGATGAACGCCGGCAGCCCCAAGAACGTGTAGTTGACGACCTCGACGAACCCCGGCTCGGGGTTCGTCGTCACGGTCGCCGCCGCGCCCGGCCCGCCGATCGTCAGCGTCAGCGGGTTGGGCGCGGCGACGGGCGAAAACGTCTGCGCCTCGGCCACCGGCGCGTGCACGGCCAGCGCCCCGATCACCACCGCCGCGGCGACGGCGGCCCGTCCCCCGACAGCTCCCCAGCTCGGTTCCATCTCCGATCTCCAGCAGGGGACCGCATCTCGAGCGGTCCACCCCTCTAAGCCGGAAACCGCCGGCGAAACCCGCCACCGACGGCCCTACGGCGGGAAAGGAGGTCCGGGAAGTGGGCGCTCCTCTCCGTCGCCCAACCCCTTCGACGGGGCAAGGAGGTCCGGGGCGTGGGCGCTCCCTCCGCCACGTTCGCCAGGGCTGGGAGGTCCGTCCCATGGGCGCTCCTCCCAGGCAGCCCTGAGCAAGCGCAGCACGAGCAGAGACTGCAGGCGTCGCCCACACCCGCGCGCAGCGCGGAGCAGGCGCGAGCAACGCCCCTGCAGTCCAGAGAGCGAGCGCCGGTGCCGGGGAGGAGCGCCCACGGGACGGACCGGCGGTCCATCTACCGAGAGCGAGCGCCGGTGCCGGGGAGGAGCGCCCACGCCCCGGACCGGCCCCCGGCCATCGAGCAGCTATGCCGCGGAGCGCCGGATCGCCACCACTGTCTGGTCGTCGCCCTGGGGCAAACCCGCGGCGTGCTCGACGGTGGCGCGGTCGATGGCGGCGACCAGCTCGGCGAGCGGCGCGCCGCGACGGGCGTCGAGCAGCGCGAGCAGGCGGGCCTCGCCCAGCTCCTCGTCGGCCGGCGAGGCGCACTCGGTGATGCCGTCGGTGTAGAGGCAGACGAGGTCGCCGGCGGCGAGCTCGACGCCGCGCGCCGTCCATACCCCGGCGGGCATCAGCCCGAGCGGCAGGCCGGTCGCGCCGAGGCGCTCGACCGCGCCGTCCGCGCGCACCAGGAAGCCCGGGTTGTGGCCGGCGTTGACGTAGGTCAGCCAGCCGCTCGCCGGGTCCAGCTCGCCGACCACCAGGGTGATGAACTTGTTCGCCAGGCTCGACTCGCAGACGTGGCGGTTGAGCCGCGCCACCAGCTCGGGCGACAGCTCGCCGCGGTCGCGCAGGAGCGCGAGCGCGGAGTGCAGGGTCGACACCAGGAGCGCCGCCGGCATCCCCTTGCCGGTGACGTCGCCGACCGCGAAGCCGAGGCGGCCGCCCTCGCCCAGCCGCACCAGGTCGTAGTAGTCGCCGCCGACCTGGCGCGCCGGGCGGTTCCAGCCGATCAGCTCCCAGCCGGCGACCTCGGGCAGCGCCTCGGGGAGGATCTGGCGCTGGATCTCGGCCGCCAGCTCCATCTCGCGCTCGAGGCGCTCCTTCTCCAGCGCCTGGCGGTGGAGGCGGGCGTTCTCGATCGCGATCGCGGCCTGGTTCGCGAACAGGCCGAGCGTGCGCCGGTCGTCGGCGCCGAACGGGCCGATACCGCGGCGGCTCTCCTTGTCGCCGACCACCAGCACGCCGCGCCGCCGGCGGTCGCTCTCGATCGGCACCAGCATCAGGTGGCGGGCGCCGGGGAGCAGCTCGACCGGGCACGCGCCCTCGCCGTCGAGGCAGCTCTCGAGCGCCGGCAGGTCGGCCGGGAAGGCCTCGGCGGCGGCGCCGCCGAACGTGCCGTCGAGGCGGTACTCGTCGCCCTCCTTGAGGTAGAGCGCGCCGCGGCGGGCGTCGAGCAGCGAGACCGCGCGCAGCAGGACCTCGTCGGAAAGCTCGTCGAGGTCGAGGGTCGAGGCGACCGCGAGCCCGACGTCGTAGAGCGCCTCGAGCTCGACGCCGCGGTAGTTGACCTGGAAGTGCTGCTCCTTGAGCCGGCGCTCGAGCGCCAGGCAGCGGGCGACGGCGGCGAGCAGCAGCGCGAGCGGCTCGGCGGCGCCGGCGGGCGCCTCGCCGGCGCCGGGGGGGCCGGCG
>CAZNIX010000460.1:0-3931 GCA_964573125.1 uncultured Thermoanaerobaculia bacterium | reverse complement strand
GGCCGGGCGCGCAGCTGCGCAAGGATCTGCCCCTCTCTCCAACCCTCCCAGGCGCCCGGGCGCGCGCCGGACGGCCGCGGCACGTCATCGCAAGTCAGCTCAGCTCAGACCGGCACCGACACTTCGTGGGCGCAGCGTATCGCAGCGGGGCGCCCCGGCTCAAGGCGCGGCGCGGCAGCCCGCCGGCGGCGCGCACGGGGTGGCGGCGGCGGCCCTCGGCCGGAGGCCGCCGGCACCGCTCGGGTATGCTCCCGGCGCCGGCCCGGCGGGGCGCGCCGGCGCACGCCATGGACAAGCAGCGCTACGTCGTGATGGGGGCGGGCGAGGTCGGCTTCCACCTCGCCCGCGCGCTCGCGGCGGAAGGGCACAGCGTCACCGTCGTCGAGCGCGACCGGGCGCGCTGCGCGCGCATCGACGAGGAGCTCGACGTCGCCACCGTCCACGGCAACGGCAGCCACGTGCCGGTGCTCGAGCAGGCGCGGGTCGAGGGCTGCGACCTCTTCCTCGCCGTCTCCTCCTCCGACGAGGCCAACCTCGCAGCCTCGCTGCTCGCCAAGCGGATGGGCGCCCGGCGCTCGGCGGTGCGGGTGGGCGCCGCCGACGAGCTGATCGGCCGCCGCCACGTCTACGAGGAGGCGTTCGCCGCCGACCTCCTGCTCTCGACCCAGCTCCTGACCACCACCCGCATCGTCAACCTCGTCCGCGGCCTCAACGTCACCGCCGTCGAGCACCTGGCGGAGGGCAAGGTGCAGCTCCGCAAGGTCGCGCTCGACGCCTCCTCGCCGCTCACCGCGCGCCCGCTGGCCGAGGTCGCGCTGCCCGCCGGGAGCCTGGTGGTCGCGTTCTTCCGCGGCGAGGAGCTGGTGATCCCCGCGGGCGAGGACCGCGCCGAGCCCGGCGACCAGGCGCTGATCCTCGGCGGCGCCGAGGTGATCAGCAAGGTCGAGCGCATGGTCAGCGGCGGCGCCGCCCGGCTCGGCTCGGTGGTGATCGCCGGCGGCAGCGACACCGGCACCGCGGTCGCGGCGGCGGCCGGCGCGCTCGGCGCCGACGTGCGCATCATCGAGAAGAGCCGCACGCGCGCCCGCGAGCTGGCGGCGCGCTACCCGGAGGTGCACGTGCTCCACGGCGACGCCACCGAGCTCGCCCTGCTCAAGGCCGAGCGGGTGCGCGACGCCAAGTTCTTCGTCGCCGTCACCGGCCACGACGAGTCCAACCTGATGGCGAGCCTGCTCGCCCAGGAGCTGGGGGTGCCGCAGGTGGTGGCGCTGGTCGACCGCGCCGAGACCTCGCACCTCTGGCGCCGGCTCGGCCTGATGCAGGTGTTCTCGCCGCGCGCGCTCGCCTACGAGCGCATCCACGAGTACATCGAGAGCGGCTACAGCGCGAACATCGTGTCGCTGCGCAAGGGCGCGGCGCAGGTGCTCGAGCGCCGGCTCCACCCGGCGAGCCCGGCGGCGGGCGTCACGCTCGCCGAGTTCAGCCCGCCGCGCGGGTTGATCGTCGGCGCCGTGGTCCGCGGCAGCAAGGTGTTCGTGCCCCGCGGCCCCGACCGGCTCGAGGCCGGCGACCTGGTGATCCTGTTCGTGCGCGCCGAGGAGCTGGGGACGGTGCAGCTCCTGTTCCCCGGTGGCGACCCGCCGGCATGAACCTGCGCCCGGTCCTGCGCTTCCTCGGCCAGCTCGTGCTGGTGCTGGCCGGCGCCCTCGCCGTGCCGGCCGCGGTCTGCCTGATCTACGGCGAGCAGGCCGACGCCCGCGCGTTCGCCTGGACCGCGGCCGCGACCGCCGCCTGCGGGCTCGCGATGCGCGCGGCCGGCCGGCGGGTGGGCGCCGCCGACCTCTACCGCCGCGAGGGGATCCTGCTCGTGGTCGGCGGCTGGGTCCTGGCCTCGATCTTCGGCGCCGTGCCCTACCTCGCGACCGGCACGCTCGCGAGCCCGGTCGACGCGCTGTTCGAGGCGATGAGCGGCTTCACCACCACCGGCGCCACCGTGCTCGTCGACATCGAGGCCGCCGGCCGCGGCGTGCTCTTCTGGCGCTCGTTCACCCAGTGGCTGGGCGGCATGGGGATCATCGTGCTGTTCGTCGCGCTCCTCCCCGAGCTGGGCCCGGGCGCGCGCTTCCTCTACAAGCTCGAGGTGCCGGGGCCGACCAAGGAGGCGCTGCAGCCGCGCATCCGGGACACCGCGGCGGTGCTCTGGCGCATCTACCTGCTGCTCACCGCCGCCCAGACCGCGCTCCTGATGCTCTGCGGCCTCGACCTCTACGACGCCCTGACCCACACCTTCTCGACGCTCTCGACCGGCGGCTTCTCGCCCCGCAACGCCTCGATCGCGGCGTTCGAGTCGCCGTGGGTGCACCTGGTGGTGATCGTCTTCATGGTCATCGCCGGCGGCAACTTCTCCCTCTACTACGGCCTGCGTCTGCGCGGCAACTGGAACCTGCTGCGCGACCCGGAGTTCCGGCTCTACCTCGCGCTCCTCGCCGGCGCGACCGCGGTCGTGGTCGCCACCCTGGTCGCCGCCGGCGGCTACGATCTCCATCCGCGGGCGCTGCTCGACGCCGCGTTCCAGGTCGCCTCGATCCAGACCACCACCGGCTTCGCGACCACGGATTTCGAGACCTGGCCCGAGCTGGCGCGCATGGTGCTCGTCGCCCTGATGTTCGTCGGCGGCTGCGCCGGCTCGACCGCGGGCTCGATGAAGGTGATGCGCATGGCGGTCGGGCTCAAGTTCGCGTTCCGCGAGGCGCGGCTGGCGTTCTCGCCGACCACCGTGCGGCCGGTCTTCGTCGGCGGCAAGGCGGTGCCCGAGGGGGTGGTGCACACGGTCTCGGGGTTCTTCATCCTGTTCCTGACGAGCTGGGGGCTGGGGGCGCTGCTGCTCACCGTCAGCGGCAACGACCTGATCACCGCCGCCACCGCCGCGATCGCCACCCTGGGCAACATCGGCCCCGGCCTCGAGGCGGTCGGCCCGATCGCCAACTACGCGTTCTTCTCCGCGCCCGAGAAGCTCGTGATGGTCGTGCTGATGATCCTCGGCCGGCTCGAGGTCTACTCGATCGCGGCGCTCTTCTCGCTGCGCTTCTGGCGGCGCTAGGGTCGGCGCGCGCTACGCGAACAGCCGAGGGGCGCGGGGCGCGCCGTCGTCGGGGGCGTCGCCGACCTCGGCGCCGTCCGGGGTGAGGAAGCGGCCGCGGCCGCGGTGGAGGAGGCAGCGGTCGCGGCCGCGCTGCTTGGCCTCGTAGAGCGCCTCGTCGGCGAGCAGCAGCAGCTCGCCGGCGGTCTTGACCGTCAGCTCGGGGAACGAGGCGACGCCGGCGCTGATCGTCAGCGGCGGGAGCGGCCCGTCGTCGTTCTCCAGCTCGAGCTCCGCCACCCGCCGGCGCAGCCGCTCGGCGATCGCCAGCGCCTCGGCGCCGTCGGTCCGCTCGAGCAGCACCGCGAACTCCTCGCCGCCGAAGCGGGCGAGCAGGTCGGCCTCGCGCTTGCCGGCGACCAGCGCCGTCGCCACCGCCGCCAGCGCGGCGTCGCCGGCGGCGTGCCCGCGGGTGTCGTTGATCGCCTTGAAGCGGTCGACGTCGGCGAGGATCACGGCCAGCGGCCCGCCCCCCTCCGAGGCCTCGGCCCAGGCCGCGTGCAGGCGGCGGTCGAGCACCCGGCGCACCGCGGCGCCGGTCAGCGGGTCCTCGCGCGCCTCGCGGTCGAGCAGCGCCTGATGGAGCGAGGCCGCCATCTGCGGCAGCAGCGCCTCGAGCAGCTCGAGGTCCTCGGCGGCGAGCCGGCGCGGGTCGCACCAGAGCGTCAGCCGCGCCGAGGCGCCCCCCTGCGCCCCGAGCGAGCGCTCGAGCACCCGCCACCCGGCGCGCCGGTGGACGCCGGCGAGCGGCGGCGGATTGACCTCCGGCCGCGCCTCGCCCTCGGCGAGCGC
>CAZNIX010000459.1:0-3956 GCA_964573125.1 uncultured Thermoanaerobaculia bacterium | reverse complement strand
GGCCGAGCGCGGCGGCGGCGGCGCGACGGCGGCGGCCGCCGCACCGGAGGAAGGAGCCCGGGGCGCAGCCGCAGGGGTCTCGGTGAGCGGTGCGAGCGTCGTCATCTCGGGTGCCGGCGCGGCGGGCGGGGGCGCCGCCCACGGGCGGGCGCGGGGCTGCTGGAGCCGCTGCCGGTCACGCCAGCGTATCGCGCCGACGACCCCGCGGGCAAGACAGGGCGCTCGAGGGCGCGTTCGCAGCCGCGGCAGGCCCGCCGGTCGGCTCGGACGGCGGGGGAGCGCCGGTGGCGGCAGATGTACGCGCGCCTCGAAGGGCGCGTGTGCAGCGGCGCATCACGGCGACGAGGCCACCGTCACCAGATCGGCCACGGGCCGCGGCCGGCCGAGCGCGAAGCCCTGGACCAGGTCGACGCCGAGCGCGGCGACGCGGGCGAGGATGGCGTCGCTCTCGACGTACTCGGCGATCGTCTCCAGACCGAGCAGGTGGCCGATGCGGTTGATCGCCTCGACCATCGCGTAGTCGACCGGGTCGCTCTCGATGTCGCGCACGAACGCGCCGTCGATCTTGAGGAAATCGACCGGCAGCGCGCGCAGGTGGGCGAACGACGACAGCCCGCTGCCGAAATCGTCGAGCGCGAAGCGGCAGCCCAGCTCCTTCAACCGCTGCATGAAGCGGGTCGCCTCGGTCAGGTTGGCGATCGCCGCGGTCTCGGTGATCTCGAAGCAGACCGCGGTCGGCGGCACCCGGTGGCGGGCGAGCTGCTCCTCGACGAAGCGCAGGAAGGTCTCGTCGACCAGGCTGGTGCCCGAGAGGTTGATGAAGCAGGCGCCGCCGTCGCGCTCCCACCAGGCGCGCGGCATGCGCGCGAAGATCGTGCGCACCACCCAGCGGTCGATCGCCGGCATCAGGTTGTAGCGCTCGGCGGCGGGGATGAAGATGTCGGGCGGCACCCGCCGCCCCTCGCGGTCGCGCAGCGCGACCAGGATCTCGAAGTGCCGCGGCTCGCCGCTGGCCGCGGCGAGGATCGGCTGGCCGAAGAGCTCGAAGCGGTCGGCGGCGAGCGCGTCGTGGAGGCGGGACAGCCACTGCATCTCGCCGTGCCGGCGCGCGAGGTCGCGATCGTCGCGCTGGTAGACCTGGACTCGGTTGCGGCCGCGCTCCTTGGCCGCGTAGCACGCCGAGTCGGCGGCGCGCAGCACGTCGGCCACGCCCTCGAACTCGGCGTCGACGGCGACCACGCCGATCGACGCTCCGACCGCGAACACCCGCCCCTGCCAGTGGAAGCGGAAGTCGCGGATCGCGCGGCCGATGTCGCGCGCGAGCGCCACCGCCTGCTCGAGCGGGCAGCCGCGTAGCAGGATGCCGAACTCGTCGCCGCCCAGGCGCGCCAGGGTGTCGGTGCGCCGCACCCGGCCGCGCAGCAGCGAGGCCAGCCGGCGCAGGAACTCGTCGCCGGCGACGTGGCCGCAGGTGTCGTTGACGACCTTGAACTGGTCGAGGTCGAGATAGCACAGGACGTCGGCCGGGTCGGCGGCGGGCGCGCGCGCGGGGGCGAGCGCGGCGGCGCCGTTTTCAGCCGTCGGGTCGGCCGCGGCACCGGTATCGCCGGCGGGGTCGGCGCCGGCGCCGACCCCGGCCAGCTCCAGCGACTGCCCGAGGCGCGCTTCCAGCTCGCGGCGGTTGATCAGGCCGGTGAGCGGGTCGTGGCTCGCCTGGTAGGAGAGCTGCTGGGCCAGCTCGCGGGTCTTGGTCACGTCGCGGAACACGAACACCGTGCCGACGGTGCGGCCGGCGCGGTCGCGGATCGGCGCCGCGGTCGCCTCGATCGCGAACTCGCGCCCGCCGGGACCGACCAGCGCCGCCTGCTCGGGCAGCGCCGGCGCGCCCTCGCCGGCGAGCACCTGGCCGACCAGCCCCGCGATCGGCCGGTGCTCGCCCTCGTCGACCAGGTGGAAGACGTCGTCGAGCGGACGGCCGGCGGCGGCGCCGAGCTGCCAGCCGGTGAGCTTCTCGGCCACCGGGTTCAAGTAGTCGATCAGCCCCGCGGCGTCGGTGGTGATCACCCCCTCGCCGATCGACTGCAGGGTGACCTGCGCCAGCTCCTTCTCGTGGAAGAGCTGCTCCTGGGCGCGCCGGCGCTCGGTGACGTCGCGCGAGGAGGTGACCAGCCGCGCCACCTCGCCGCCCGCCCCGGGCACCGGCTCGGTCACCGTCTCCAGCCACGTGTAGTCGCCGTCGGCGCGGCGGAAGCGGTAGGTCACGACCTGCGTCTCGCGCCGGGCGAGCACCGGCTCGTGATGCTCGCGGCGGACCCGCTCGCGGTCGTCGGGGGCGAGAAACTCGTAGGGGTCCTTGCCGAGCAGCTCCTCGGGGCGATAGCCGAGCAGGGCCTGACACGAGGGGCTGACGTAGAGGTAGCGGCCGTCGGGCTCGTGCAGGCAGACGAGATCGCTGGTGTGCTCGGCGAGCAAGCGGAAGCGCTCCTCGCTCTCACGGCGCGCCTCCTCGGCCTGGAGCCCGCGCAGCGCCGCGGCGAGGATGTCGGCGGCGGTGCGCAGCGCGTCCAGCTCGGCGCGCGACCACGCGCGCTCGGCGGCGCAGTCGTCGAAGCCGAGGAAGCCCCACAGCTCGCCGCCGACCGGGATCGGCACCTGCGCCAGCGAGCGGATGCCCTGCGCCTCGAGCAGGCGGCGCGCCGCCGGCGGATGGTCGGACGGCGGGCCGGCCACCGCCTCGCCGGCGGTCAGGCGGCGGAGCAGCTCGCCGAAGCCGACCTCGACCAGCGGCACGGCGCGCAGGGCGGGGTTGTCGATCTGCGGCTCGATTCCCGGCGCGGTCCACTCGTGGATCTGGCGGGCGATCGTCTCGCCGCCGTCGCGCCGCCCGAGCGCGAACAGGTAGACCCGGCTGACCGCCGCCGCCTCGCCGAGCCGGCTCAGGATCTGGTCGATCTCCTCCTGCCACGAGCGCGCGGTGAGCAGCCGGCCGGCGGCGTAGGCGACC
The DNA here is from genome assembly GCA_964573125.1 of uncultured Thermoanaerobaculia bacterium. Lineage (GTDB taxonomy): Bacteria > Acidobacteriota > Thermoanaerobaculia > Multivoradales > JBCCEF01 > CAVSQV01. The sequence goes on along the minus strand of CAZNIX010000459.1, from coordinate 952 downwards.
GCCTCGAGCACCGCCTCGCGCTGCACCAGCTCGCCGTGAGCGCGCTCGCGCTTCTCGATCTCGCCGCGCAGGCCGCGGTTGCTGGCGGTCAGCCGGCGCACCAGGTCGAGCTTCTCCAGGCGCAGCTCGTAGCTCGAGGCGACGATGCCCTGGAAGCGCAGCGCCACGACCGAGAGCCCGAGGAAGAAGACGACGAGCACGCCGGCGAGCGCGAGGTGGACGGCGTCGCCGACCAGCGCGAGGCGGGCGACCAGCGGCAGCAGCACCAGCGCCCCGAACAGCGGGAACCCCCAGGGCGCGCCCGAGAGCAGGGCGAGCGAGCCGGCCGCGACCCCGACCAGCACGGTGTAGAGCAGCGCCTCGTGCGGCGGCGATCCGACCGGGTAGAGCATCCACGCCGCCGCGCCCCAGGCCGCGCCCGCGACCGCGACCCCGGCCAGGTAGCGGCGGATCCAGCGCTCGGGCTCGCCGACGCTCGGACCGCGCGCGGCCCACCGCCGCACCATCCACCAGCGGACGGCGAGGACCGCGCACATCGCCCCCAGCCAGAGCCAGGAGCGGAGGCCGCCGACCACCGGCGCGAGCGGCGCGGCGAGCAGCAGCGCCACCACCAGCGACATGCCGAGGGCGAGCGGCCCCTGGCGGTAGAGGACCTCCGCCCGCCGCGCGAGCAGCCAGCGGTCGCGGTCGCGGCCGCGGTCGTCGAGCGGGAGCGCGGAAGGGGCGTCCATCACGCTTGCCGGCGGCCCGCCCCGGGCGGTCGCCGCGAGAAGCGGTGCGGGGTCTGCGCGCGTACGGCGGGCCGGAGGTGACCGCTAACCATATACCAACGAGCGTCCGTACACGCCGCGGGACGGCGCCATCGGTTGCGTCGCGATCCCGGCGCGGCGGGCTCGGCCGAGCGCGGCCGCCGCGCCGGCTCGACGGCGGCGGCGAGACCGGCCGGCGACCC
>CAZNIX010000458.1:0-3973 GCA_964573125.1 uncultured Thermoanaerobaculia bacterium | reverse complement strand
GGCCCGCCGCCGCCGCGCGCCGCGCGCATCGCCAGCTCGCGCTCGCGGGCGCCGGCGCGCGCGAGCAGGAGGCTGGTGACGTTCGCGCACGCGATCAGCAGCACGCAGCCGACCGCGCCGAGCAGAAGCAGGAGCGCCGGCCGCACCGCGCCGACCGTCTCCTCGGTCAGCGACGCGGTCTCGAAGCCGGTGCGGGCGTGGAGGTCGGGGAACTCCGCGGCCAGGCCGGCGGCGACGCCCGCGAGGTCGGCGCGCGCCTGCTCGGGCGTGACGCCGGGGGCGAGCCGGCCGACCGCCTGGACGTAGCGCGAGTCGCGGTTGACCGGCACGCCGTCCTCGTTGGCGCCGCGGAACGGGAACGGCACCCAGAGCTGGTAGCGCTTCCCCGGGTAGTCGAAGCCGGCCGGCATCACGCCGACGATCCGGTAGGGCTTGCCGTTCGCGGTGATCGAGCGCCCGACGACGCCCGGATCGCCGCCGAAGCGGCGTTGCCAGAGGCCGTGGGAGAGCACCATCACGCGCTCGCGGCCGGCCTCGTTCTCCTCCGGCAGGAGCGCCCGCCCGAGCGCCGGCCGGATGCCGAGCACGTCGAAGAGCTCGGCCGAGACGAGTTGCCCGATGACGAACTCGGGCTCGCCCTCGCCGGCGAGCGCGAAGCCGTTGCCGACGTGCCCGGCGAGCGCCTCGAACGCCCGGCTGCGCCGCTGCACGTCGAGGAAGTCGAGCGGCGCCAGGCGGGTGCGGCCGACGTCCTCGCGCCCGTGGGTCTGGAAGACGAGGAGCAGCTCCTCCGGCTCGGGGTAGGGGAGCGGCCGCAAGACGACCGCCTCGACGACGCTGAAAACCGCGGCGTTGGCGCCGATGCCGAGCGCGAGCGTGACCACCGCGGCGAGCGTGAAGCCGGGATTGCGGCGGAGTCCGCGCAGCGCGTGGCGGGCGTCCTGGAGGACGGTGTCGAGGAAGACCAGGACGTCGGCATCGCGGGTGCGCTCGCGCACCGCGAGCGCGCTGCCGAGGGCGCGGCGCGCCTCGCGCTCGGCCTCGGCGGGCGGCGTCCCCGCCGCCTCGAGCCGGCGCGCGCGCATCGCGACGTGGAACTCCAGCTCCTCGTCGATCTCCCGCGCCAGGCGGCGGGTGCGGAACAGGTTGCCGAGCCGGCCGAGCCAGGACATCGCAGCCTCCTTCAAGCGAACTCGAGGACGTTCTGGACCCCGCGCGCGAGCCGCTCCCAGCGCTCCTCCTCGACCGCGAGCTGCCGCCGCCCGCGCGCGGTCAGCCGGTAGAAGCGCGCCCGGCGCCGGTGTTCCGACTCCCGCCACTCGCTCGCCAGAAGCCCCGCCTGCTCGAGCCGGTGGAGCGCCGGGTAGAGCGACCCCTCCTCGACCCGCACCAGCGCCCGCGAGGCGCGCTCGATGTGCTCGGCGATGCCGAACCCGTGGCGCGGCCCGAGGCTCAACGTGCGCAGGACGAGCAGATCGAGCGTGCCCTGGAGCGCGGGGGTGCGGCGGGGGAGGGTCATCCGGTTCACCTAGACCCAGACGGCTAGGGTACAACGGAGGAAGCCTAGATGTCTAGGGGGGAGAGGAACCAGGCGCGAAGAGCCTCGGGAAACGATCGCCGACGGGAGCCGACGACCGGGAGAGGAGGAGGGGAGCGCCGCGCGCGGCGGCGCTCCCCGATCGAGCCGGCGAGCTAGTGGAAGCTGAAGTAGGCGACCGCGTCGCTCGGGGCCGGGATGCGGAGGGTCAGCCTCCGGCAGGTGCCGTCCCAGTCGCCGTCGGTCTTCCAGTTGAAGTGGTAGTTGTTGCCCTGCTTCTTGATGCCGCCGCCGATGATCGTCGGCGGCTCGGGCGCCTCGCCGGTGGGCACCAGGGTCAGGCAGTCGACCGGCTGCGAGTCCACGATCAGCGGGCTGGGGGCGCCGCTCAACGTGAACTTGACCGGCACGGTCGAGCCGGCGTTGACGCTGTTGACCGCCGGCGGGTCGCTGACCGGAGGCTTGAAGCCTCCGAAGACCGCGGTCAGGCAGCTCGCGGGCAGGTCGAAGGCCTCGACGCCGTCGAGCCGGCTCAGCGAGCTCCCCTGGTCGGCGCTCGCGCCGAGGCCGCGCTTGGTGAAGCCGCGCCAGATCTCGCACTGGTTGACGCCGCCGGTGAGCGCGGCGTCGGCGGTCAGGATGGCGTCGCGGCCGTCGACGAAGCCGGGCCGGCAGACCTGGAACTTCATGCCGTCCATCACGAGCTGGAGCGCCAGGTTGTTGCCGCCGGTGGTCCAGTCGCCGTAGACGTCGGCGTTGTAGCCGTAGCGGTCGACCAGGTTCCAGTAGACCTCCCAGAGCATGGTGTTCCAAACGTAGCCGATGCCGTGCGGCTGGCTGATGTTGGCGACGTCGGCGACCGAGGCGTAGGTCGACGGGTTGACCGCCGGGTCGGTGGTGTACGGCGTCGGCCGGATGCCGTCGCCGTCCGCCGGCTCGTAGATCACGTAGCTGCCGACGCCGCGGACGGTGGTCGGCCGGTCGTCGGGATGGGTGGTCAGGGTCAGCGCGAACCAGTCGCTCCACCCCTCACCCATCTGCTCGGCGTTGTTCAGGCAGTTGACCACCAGCGGCCCGCCGGTCAGGCGGTTCGAGATCCCGTGGCCGTACTCGTGGCAGATGACGCCGGCGTCGAGGTCGGAGTCGCGGTTGGTCGACGTCAGCGGGTTCGCGCGCAGCGTCGCGTCGACCGGCAGGTTGGCCTTGTACAGGTCGCCGTTGTCGAGGCTGACCATCAACGAGGGGATGACGAGCGTCGGGTCGGCGCCGCCCATCGTGATCGGGTTGCCGGCGACGTTGTTGACCATCAGCACCGCCGAGGCGCCGGCCGCCTGGGCGTTCGCGACCTTGAGCACGAAGGCGCAAACGCCGCGGTCGATGAGCGCGACGTCGCCCGCCGGGAAGCCGACCAGCGGCTCGCAGGCGTCGCTGCCGACGCCCACCCCGTCGTCGGCCACCGTCACGTTGCCGGTGATCGGCCCGGTGGTCACGAAGCTCGGGCCGAAGACCGCGCCCGACGCCGGGTAGTCGCCGGCGATCGCCGCCGGCGAGTTGACGGTGACCAGGTTGGGGAACGGATGGGTCCAGACGAACATCTGCATCCGCGGGCGGATGCCCTCGACCCCGGTGCCGAAGTTCGCGTTGTTGGTGCCGCTGCCGTCCTGCGCCTCGGCGCGCACGTCGTCGCCGCCGACGCCGCCGTTGCCGTAGGTGTTGACCTGGAAGTTGCCCGCCGCCTCGTCGAAGCCGTAGCCGTGGGCGACGTCGTGCATGATGTTGTTCCAGTAGAAGAGGTTGGTCACCGCGGCGGGGCGGTAGGTCGGCGGGTTGAGGGTGAGGTCGAGCGGGAAGTCGAACGACAGCGTCGGGCCGCCGTCGGGGTCGCTCCCGGGATCGGGGACGTTGTTGGCGTCGATGTCGGTGTAGGCGTGGACGTTGTTGCCGCGCGTGACCGTGAACTCCGGCCCGGCGACGCCGTCGGTGTCGTGCCAGCCGAACGGCGAGGCGTCGGGGTCGGCGGCGTCGATCACGAACTCGCGGTCGCCGTCGCTCGGGCTCTCGAACGGCAGCGGGAACACCCGGTACTGGGCGCCGTCGGTGGGCGCGAACGCGGGCAGCGGCGCCGGAGTGGCCGGGGTCCGGCGGGCGATCGCCTCCCCGATCGCCTGCGCGGAGTCCTCGACGACCAGGTCGTGGAAGTCGAGCGGCGCCAGCGTCTCGGCGTCGACCAGGGCGATCCACCAGTGCTGGCCGCCGACCTCCTCGATCTCGAGCTGCCAGGCGAGCCGCACTGCGCGGCCGGCGGGCGCCCACACGAGCTTGGCCTCGATCGGCCGGGCGGCGACGCCGGCGGGCGAGAGCGTGGTCGCGTCGGCGGGACCGCCCGCGCGGGCGAGCACCTCGAACGCCCCGGCCGCGGTCAGCCCGAGGTGGCCG
>CAZNIX010000457.1:0-3974 GCA_964573125.1 uncultured Thermoanaerobaculia bacterium | reverse complement strand
GCGCCAGCCGCGGGCAAGCCCGACCCCGCGGCGTTCGTCAAGGCGCTGCGCGCGCCGACCACGGTGTCCCGCGAGCAGGTCAAGAAGCTCCCCGGCGAGGCGCTCGACCACGTGGTCTCCGCCCACGGCGGACCGCAGCAGTTCCTGACCTCGGACCAGTGCCTCGGCTGCCACGACGCCACCACCAGCAACGCCAACCCGCCGAACATGATCGGCTGCGTCGAGAACGGCCGCGTGGTCGACTGCGACACCATCGGCACGGGCGCCCGCGTCTTCAACCTCTCGCCCTACGGCGAGGAGCACGCCTCGATGATGGGGCTCTCCGGCCGCGACCCGGTGTTCTACGCCCAGCTCGAGAGCGAGACCGTGGTCCACGCCAAGAACAGCGCGACCATCCAGGACACCTGCTTCTCCTGCCACGGCGCGATGGGCCAGCACACGCTCGCGGCCGAGAAGGGCGAGCGCTTCAAGCTCGACATGGTCTACGCCACCGGCGGGGATCCCTACGCCAAGGTCGCCGCGCTCGCGCGCGACGGCGTCTCGTGCACGGTCTGCCATCACATCGTGCTCGCCGACTCGGTGCCGTTCGAGGAGACCTTCACCGGCAACTTCTTCTGCGGCCCGGCCGACGAGCTGTACGGCCCCTACTCCGACGCCCACGTGCGGGTCAAGCCGATGGAGCAGGCGCTCGGGATCACGCCGCGGGGCGAGAGCGCGAGCGTCACCACGACTGACGTTTGCGGCCCGAACCGCAGCGGCCCGCGCCCCCAGGCGCGCGCCGACATCGGCTCGGCCAAGGTCTGCGGCTCGTGCCACACGCTCCACGTGCCGGTCTACGACGACCAGGGCAGGGAGATCGCGAAAGCCTTCGAGCAGACGACCTATCTCGAGTGGCTCAACAGCGCGTTCCAGAACGAGGTCGCGCCCTGGGGCGACACCCCGCGCACCTGCCAGGGCTGCCACATGCCGCAGAGCTTCCAGGGCAAGAAGCTGGCGACCCGCATCGCCAACATCGAGGACGACACCTTCCCGCCGATGCGCTACCAGCTCCCCGAGCCGGAGCTCTCCCTCGCGGTGCGCGAGCCGTTCTCGCGCCACACGCTGGTCGGCATCAACCTGTTCAGCCTCGAGATGTTCCGCCAGTTCACCGACCAGAGCGGCAACAACGAGATCCTCGGCATCCGCACGATCGATCCGATGATGTACTACGGCACGGCGTCCCAGCGCGTGGCGCCCCTCGACAACACGGTCGCCTCGAGCCTGGAGCTGGCGCAGAGCGAGACCGCGCGCGTGGAGATCCTCCAGGTCACGCTCGACCCCGGAAACCTGACTACCCGCGTACGCGTGACCAACCTCGCCGGCCACCACTTCCCGTCGGGCGTCGGCTTCCGCCGCGCCTTCCTCGAGTTCAAGGTGCTCGACGCCGCGGGCAAGGCGATCTGGGCCTCCGGCGCCTCCGACGAGTACGGCATCCTGCTCGGTCCGGACGGCCGGCCGCTGCCGAGCGAGTTCTTCGCCGACGTCGGCGGGGTGCAGGCCTACCAGCCCCACTGGCAGGTGATCCAGAACGAGACCCAGGCGCAGATCTACGAGGAGCTGACCAAGAGCCCGCCGCCCGCGTCGCGGTTCACGACCAGCTTCCTCTCGCTCTACGACAAGGTCAAGGACAACCGGCTCCAGCCGCGCGGCTGGCGCAAAGACGGCCCGTGGGCCGCGGAGACCCGGCCCGACGGCGAGGCCGAACAGGACTGCCTCTACACCGTCTACTCCAACCCGATGTGCGCGGCCTGGTACGGCAAGCCCTCGACCGGCGCCGACGAGATCACCTACCAGGTGCCGCGGGTCGGCCTGCGCGGCCAGCCGGCGGCGGTGGCGGTGACCCTCTACTACCAGAGCCTCCCGCCCTACTATCAGGCCGATCGCTACGGCCTGCTCCGGCGTTGCCGAAACCCGGCGGACCCCTCGTGCTACCCCGAGACCCGGCGCCTGCTCTACCTCGCGAGCCGGCTCGACACCGGGACGACCATCGACGGCCAGCAGCCGATCGCGGGGTGGAAGCTCGAGGTGGCGGGGGTCAGCCGGAAGCTCGAGTGACGGGACCGGTCAGCGGCGGCGCGCCCGCGCTCGCGCGAGCGCCTACCGGGCGAGCGCGCGTCGGCCGAGCCCGATCGAGGGCCGGGAGCTCGGGCGCGGTGCGCGCGCCGGCCCGCCGGCGGCTCGGGTGAGCGGCGGGCGCGCCGGGCCGAGCGAGCTAGGGGGTGCCGCCGCGAGTCGGCGCTGGCGCGCCCTCCGCCCGGTAGACCACCTCGCCGCCGATCAGGGTCAGGAGCACTCGGCTCTCCGAGATGCGCTCGGGCGGCAGCTCGAACAGGTCGTCGGCGAGGACGACCAGGTCGGCGGCCTTGCCGACCTCGATCGAGCCGGTGTCGGCCTCCAGCCGGTTGGCCCAGGCGGCGCCGGCGGTGTAGGCGGCGATCGCGGCCGGCAGGTCGAGCGCCTCGTCCGGCTGCATCGCCGCGCGGCCGCCGCCGGCGGGGTCGCGGCGGGTGACCGCGACCTCGATCCCCTCGAGCGGGTCGAGCGACGACACCGACCAGTCGCTGCCGAACGCGAGCGCGCCGCCGGCGCGGTGGACGCTCCCCAGCGGGTAGATCCAGCGCGAGCGCGCCTCGCCGAGCGCAGGCCAGGTGAGGTCGACGATGTAGGAGTCGGCGAACGCCCACAGCGGCTGGAACAGCGCGACCACGCCGAGCCGGCGGAAGCGCGGGACGTCGTCGGGGTGGATCACCTCGAGGTGGGCGATCTGGTGCCGCGGCCGGCCGTCGTCATAGGCGACGGCGCCGCCGCCGGCCGCGCGCTCGAAGGCGTCGAGCGCGGCGCGCACCGCGCGGTCGCCGATCGCGTGGACGTGGACGTCGAAGCCCTCCCGGGCGAGCGCCGCGACCAGCGGGTCGAGCCGCTCGGGCGGCAGGCCCAGCTCGCCGCGGTCGCCGGGCCGGTCGGAGTAGGGCTCGAGCAAGGCCGCGGTGCGCGCCTCGATCACCCCGTCGAGGAAGATCTTGGCCGCGGTCGGGCGCAGGCCGGGCGCGGCGAAGCGGCGGCGGAGCGCCGCCAGCTCGGCGGCCTGCTCGGGTCCGCGCTCGAGGTCGGTGTCGAGCGCGGCGACCACCTCGAGCCGGAGCGCGCCGCTTCCGGCGGCGGCCTGGTAGGCCTCGAGATCGGCGATCCCGGCCGAGGACTCCTGGACCGCGGTCACGCCGTGCGCAAGCAGCAGCTCCTGGGCGTGGAGCAGCCCGGCCACGCCCTCTTCGAGGCTCGGTGCGGGCACCAGCGGTGCGACCAGCGCCATCGCGTTCTCGCGCAGCGTGCCGGTGGGCTCGCCGTCGGGGCGGCGCTCGATCCGCCCGCCCGGCGGGTCCGGCGTCGAGGAATCGACGCCGGCCAGCTCGAGCGCGCGCGAGCTGACCCAGGCGGAGTGGCCGTCGGCGGCGGCGAGGTAGACGGGGCGGTCGCCGGCGATCTCGTCGAGCAGCGCCCGGTCCGGGTTGCCGCCGGGGAAGAGCGGGAGCTGCCAGCCGGCGCCGATCAGCCACTCGCCGGCCTGCTCGGCGGCGCAGCTCCGTACCCGCTCGAGCAGCCCGTCGCGGTCCTCGAAGCCCGAAAGATCGCACTGCCCGATCTCGACCCCGCTCATGACCGGGTGGATGTGGGCGTCCTGGAAGCCCGGCAGCACCATGCCGCCGGCGAGGTCTAGGACGCAGGTGTCGGGGCCGATCCAGCGGCCGGCGCCCTCCTCCGAGCCGACGTAGACGATCCGGCCGTCGCGCGCCGCGAGCGCGCGCGCCGTCGTGCGCGCGGGATCGACGGTGTAGACGGTCGCGCCGCGCACGACCAGCGCAGCCGGCTCAGGAGCCGGCGCCGCCGCCTGCGGCGCGGTCGCGCCACGGCCGGCGCAGGCGAGCGTGAGCGCGCAC
>CAZNIX010000456.1:0-3990 GCA_964573125.1 uncultured Thermoanaerobaculia bacterium | reverse complement strand
CGGCCACCGGCAGCTCGAGGGCGGCCTCTCCGCCGCCGGCCGCCGGCGCCGCCAGCGCGTAGCCGTCCATCGCCGAGACGTCGGCGAACGGCACGTCGAGGGTGGCGGCGAGCGGCGCGGCGAGCACGCGGCCGAGGGCGCGCCGCCGGGCCACCCGCTCGGCGGCCAGCGGCGAGAGGTGGGGGAGCAGTCGCCGCCAGGCCTCGCGCGGGTCGATCACCGGCGCGATGCTATACTTCCTGCTCTTTTTGACTCGGCGCCGCTCTCGGCGTCCCCCTGCCGTCACGCCGTTTCCGCTGTTGTCTGGAGGTGCCGTCTGGAATCCGCCGAGAGCCGCTACCAGTACCGGGGAGACCTCGCCGAGACCGCGCTCCCCGAGATGCTGTTCGCGATTCACCGCTTCCAGGTCGCGGGGGTGATCGAGGCCGAGCGCGAGGGCGTGGTCAAGCGCGTCCACATCAAGGAGGGGAGCGTCGTCCACGCCACCTCCACCGACCTCGCCGACAGCCTCGGCAGCTTCCTGCTGCGCGCGGGCCGGCTCAACAGCGAGCAGTACGACGCCACCATGGCCGAGCGCGAGAAGAGCGACCGCCGCTACGGCGAGATCCTGATCGACCTCGGGCTGCTGTCGCCGGCCGCGGTCTACCGGGCGATCCGCGAGCAGATCGAGGCGATCGTCTGGAGTCTCTTCTACTGGCAGGACGGGCGGGTGACGTTCTCGATCGGCGATCCCGGCGGCGGCGGCCGGGTGGCGGTCCAGCTCCCGATGCGCCAGGTGGTGCTCGGCGGGATCAAGCGCGCGCCCAACGCCCGCGCGCTGGTCGCCCGCCTCGGCCGCCGCGAGACCGTCTACGTGCCCGATTTCGAGACCGAGCAGTTGATCGACCTCGCGCTCGACGACGACGAGCACCGGCTGCTGCGCATGGTCGACGGCCGCCGCACGCTGTACGAGATCTGCGACCAGGGGCCGCTGTCGGCGGCCGACAACGCCAAGCTCCTGTACGCGTTCCAGATCCTGCGATTGATCCGCAGGGCGAGCGTGGGGGAGAATGCGGCCGGCGGCGAGCCGCCGCCGGAGGCCGAGGAGGCGCCGCGGTCGGGCGCGGTCAAGATCCGGTTCAAGACCCCGGGCGATCGCTTCGCCTGACCCCGCGGGGGGTCGCGCCCGCGGGCGCCCCCGTCCCGGAGGACACCACCCGATGCCGATCTACGAGTACCAGTGCCGCCGCTGCGGCCATCGCCTGGAGGCGATGCAGCGGCTCGCCGACCCGCCGCTCAAGCGCTGTCCCGAGTGCGGCGGCGGGCTCAAGAAGCTGATCTCGGCCCCCGCCTTCCAGTTCAAGGGGAGCGGCTGGTACGTGACCGACTACGCCGGCAAGAAGTCCCCCGAGGCCAAGGGCGAGGGCGCGGCCGAGGCCAAGGGCGAGGGCGCGGGCAAGACCGAGGCCAAGAGCGACGCCAAGGGCGAGACCAAGGGCAAGGCCGAGGCCGGCGGCGGCGAGGCCTCCGGCGGAGATTCGAAGCGCCCGGCGCGGAGCGCGTCCGGCGGCGGTTGAGGCGATCGCCTCGCGCGCCGCGGTCCACCTCGCGCCGATTAGCGCCACGAAGCTTGCGCGCCGGAGCCCGCGGTATGGTAAAATGACATTTCCCGAACCCGGTGGGAAGCCATGCTCCGCCGCCGCTGTTCTCATGCTTCCATGTTCCCGCTACGCACCTGAGCACCTGCCGCCTCCCGGAGGTCGTATGAAGACCGCAGCGCCCGCTCTCGCCGTCGTCCTCGCCCTCGCCGCCGCGCCGCTTTCGGCGACGACGTTCGTCATGGTCCCCGACGAGGCCCTCGTCGACCGCACCCCGGTGGTGGTCGAGGCGCGGGTGCTCTCGACCGACGCCGCCCCCGCCGCCGGCATGCCCTCGACCGACTACCTGATCGAGGTCGACCGGGTGCTCAAGGGCGCGGTGCCGGGCAGCAACCTGATCGTGCGCGTTCCCGGCGGCGTGCAGCCGGACGGCATCGGGCTCAAGATCTGGGGCGCCCCGAGCTTCCAGCCCGGCGAGCGGGTCGTGCTCTTCCTCCACCCCAAGGACGACGGCACCTTCCGCGTCGCCCAGCTCATGCTCGGGGCGTTTCACGAGGCGCGGGTGGGGACGGAGACCGTGCTGGTGCGCAGCCTGGCCGGGGCTCACGAGCTGCCGGCGCCGGGGGCGACCGAGGACGGCGGCGAGCGCTACCGCCGGCCGCGGCGTCGCGAGGCGTTCCTGCACTGGATCGTCGAGCGGACGCAGGGGGTCGATCGCCCGGCGGACTATTTCTACCAGCGGCCGGAGGGCCAGCCGGGGGTGATCGTCGAGCCGTTCACGCTGTTCGAGTGGGAGGGCATCAATCTGCGCTGGTTCCGGTTCGACCCGCCGTCGCCGCAGGCCGCCGTCTGGCGGGTCAACGAAAACGGCCAGCCCGGGCTGACGATGTCCCAAGTGCTCAACGCCGTCGGTCAGAGCATGGCGGTCTGGACCAACGATGCCGGCAGCGATGTCCTCTACGGTTTCGGCAACCCGCAGACCACCAGCACCACGAAGAGTCTCGGCTTCCGCGAGGACGACGACCTCAATACCGTGCAGTTCGATGATCCCAACGGCGTCATCGAAGAGGAGTTCAGTTGCGGCACTGGCGGCGTGCTGGCGATCGGCGGGCCCTGGTTCGACGAACGGCAGAGCGAGGTTAGGACGTTCAATGGCGTTCCGTATCGCCCGATCGTCGAGGGCGACATCGTCACCAACAGGGGTATCGGGTGCTTCTTCAACGCCTCCAGCAACCCCCAGCGGCTGGCGGCTCAGCTCTTCGGCCACGAGCTGGGCCACACGCTCGGGCTCGGGCACTCGTGCGGCGACGACAACTCGCCCCTGTGCACCGACCCGGCGCTCGACGACGCCCTGATGAACGCCTTCATCCACCAAGACGGCCGCGGGCCGGACCTGCGCAGCGACGACATCGCCGGCGTCCGCCACCTCTACGGCAACGGCCAGAGCGGCACCAAGCCCGCGGCGCCCAGCGATCTCACCGCCCAGTTGCTGGACTCCGACACCGTCGTCCTCTCCTGGATCGACAACTCGACCAACGAGACCGGCTTCCGCGTGCAGCGCAAGATCGGCCTCGGCGGCACCTTCGCCAGCGTCCTCGACCTGCCGGCCGGCGCGACGACGGCGAGCTTCAGCGGCCTGGCGCCCGCGACCACCTACATCTGGCGGGTGCGGGCGCTCGGCAGCGGCACCAACCACTCCAACTTCAGCAACGAGGCGACGGTGACCACGCCGGCGGCGCTGCCGGCGGCGCCGACCGACCTCGCGGCGACGCCGCTCTCGCCGACCCTGATCCTGCTCACCTGGGCGGACAACTCGGTCAACGAGACCGAGTTCGCGATCGAGGTCTCGTCGCCGGTCGAGGACTTCCACGAGCTCGGCGTCGCCGGGGACGGGGAGACCGACTTCCTGGTCGGCGCCGTCACCGGCCGGCCCTACACCTTCCGCGTGCGCGCGCGCAACGCCGGCGGCGCCTCGGCGGCGAGCAACGACGCGAGCGCCACCGCGCTCGCCGACCCGACCGCTCCGTGCGTCGCCGACGGCGACACGCTCTGCCTGCTCGACGGCCGCTTCCGGGTCGAGGTCCGTTACCGCGACCAGTTCCACGGCGGCGCCAACGGCCCCGGCGCGGTCCAGCCCTCGCCGGTCGGCGGCAGCAAGACCGGGGTCCTCTCGTTCTTCAACCCGAGCAACATCGAGCTGATCGTCAAGGCGCTCGACGGCGGGATCGTCAACGGCCACTTCTGGGTCTTCTACGGCGCGCTGTCGACGGTCGAGTACTGGATCACGGCGACCGACACCCAGACCGGGGACTCGAACACCTACCACAACCCGCCCGACGAGCTGTGCGGGTTCCCCGACAACAAGGCCTTCCCGTCGTCGGCGCCGCTCGCCGCGCCGGCCGCGGGGCCGCGG
>CAZNIX010000455.1:0-3999 GCA_964573125.1 uncultured Thermoanaerobaculia bacterium | reverse complement strand
GTGGCGCGCTTCGCCGGTGGGGGGGGGGGCCCCCCCCCCGGGCGGTAGTGGTCGAGCGGTGGCTCGGAACGCGGCGGAGGATAGCAGAGCGGCGGCGGCGGTACAAGGCGGCGGTCCACAAGTCCTTGGGTGCATTCGGCGGGGCTCTACAAGATCTAGGGGTTGACGTCGGGGGTTGCGCTCGCGGGCGAGCTTTGTTATGCTGTTGTGCCATAGCCGAGGAGGGTGACCGTATGAATGACCGGCGGTGCAGACGGCCAGGGCACGCGGTGGTCGTGCTGCTGGCGGCGGTGCTGCCGGCGCCCGCGGCAGCCGAGCTGTGCAGCGTCGACCAGGCGCCGGGGGCGACCGTGCTGCTGCCGTACTTCGAGATCGATCTGGCGAACCCGTCCGGTCTGACCACGCTGTTCGAGCTGGTCAACGCCCGGCCCGAGCCGGCGCTCGCCCGGGTCACGCTCTGGACCGACCTCGCGGTGCCGACCTACGCGTTCGACGTCTACCTGACTGGCCTAGACGTCCAGAGCTTCAACCTGAGGGACCTGTTCGCCGGCCGGCCGCCGGTCACCGGCACGGCGGTGACCCCCGACGGGCGGTTCTCGCTGCCGTCGGCGCCGCTTCCGGGCTGCGACGGCTCGCTCGCGCCGGCGGTGCCGGTCGCCCACCTGCGGGCCGCGCACAGGGGCCTGCCGTCGGCGCTCCTCGGCGGCCAGTGCGCCGGCCTGCGCCGGGACGACGCGCTGGCGCGCGGCTACCTGACCGCCGACGTCGTGGGGGAGTGCGGCTCCGGGCTCTTCCCCTCCGATCCCGGCTACTTCGGACCCGGCGGGATCGCCCGCCACGACAACGTCCTGTGGGGCGACTACATCTACGTCGACCCGGGAAACGACTTCGCGCAGAGCGACTCGCTGGTGCGGCTGGAGTCCGACCCCGAGGCCTTCGGCGCCGGCGACCGCACCTTCTACGGCCGCTACGTCGGCTTCGACGGCTCGGACGGCCGCGAGCCGCTGCCCTCGGCCTGGGCGCTGCGCAGCATCGCTGTGGGTCGGGACGCCGAGTTCGACATCGTCGCCTGGCGAGAGGTTCCGGCGCCGGCGCTGCCGTTCCCCTGCGGCGAGCCGCCGGCCGGGTCCTTTCCGCCGATCCAGCAGATCCTGGTCTTCGACGAGGAGGAGAACGTCCTCGACCCGCGCTGGCTGCCGGTCTCGCCGCCGGTCTTCCTCCAAGCCCCCGCGGCGAGCCGCCAGGGGAGCTGGTTCGCCGAGCCGGCGGGCTGGTGGTACGCCGACCTCGACCGCTCGGTCATCGATCCGGCCCAGGGCTACGTGACGGCGCTGTTCGGCGCCGAGAGCCGCTACAGCGTCGCCGTCGGCGGCACGCCGATGGGTCCGGGGTGCGGCCCGCAGGGCTGCGACCTCGGGTTCGAGGCGCCGGCCACCCGGATCTGCGTCATGGGCCAGAACGGGGGTTCTGACACGACGCTCGATCCCGGCCAGCCGGTGCTCGTGAGGGTGATCGCCGGCGGCTGCTACTGCACCTGGCTCGAGCAGGCGGCCTGCGAGGTGCGCCCGGCCGGCGAGGGCGCGTTCGAGGTCGACTCGCGGTTCTGCCTGGCCACGCCCAGCATCCCCTGCCCGCCGTTCTGCTACGAGCCCTGGAGCGACTGCCTGACCGGACCGCTCGAGCCGGGCGTCTATACCGTGCGCGGCGCGGGCCGGGAGATCTCCTTCACCGTCCCATCCACCGTGCCGTTCGGCGGCCTCTGCGCCGGCGAGGAGGAGCAATGAACCGCACCCGCCGGTCGGCGCCGGCGCTCCGCCTCGTCCTCCTCGCCCTGGCCGCCGCGCTGACGGCGGCGCCGGCGGCGGCCGAGCTGTGCGCCCTCGACCGCAACCCGGGCGCCACCGTGCTCCTGCCCTACTTCGAGGTCGACTTCCAGCGCGGCGCGAGCGGCGAGACGACGCTGTTCGAGCTGATCAACGCCCTCCCTCGGGAGGTGGTGGCAAGGGTGACGCTGTGGACCGACCTCGGCGTGCCGACGTTCGCTTTCGACGTCTACCTGACCGGCTACGACCTCCAGAGCTTCAACCTCCGCGACCTGTTCGCCGGCCGCGCCCCGGTCACCGGGTCCGAGGTCAGCCCGACCGGCATCGCGTCCCATCCCGGGCCGCCCCTGGCCGGCTGCGACGGCGAGTTGGAGGTCGAGATCCCGGTCGCCCACCTGCGGGCGGCGCACAGCGGGCGGCCGGCGCCGCTCTTCGGCAACCTGTGCGCCGGGCGCGACCTCGGCGACGGCCGCGCCCGCGGCTACCTCACGGCCGACGTCGTCGGCGCCTGCGACTCGGATCTCTTTCCCTCCGATCCCGGCTACTTCGGGCCGGGCGGCGTCGCGCGGTACGACAACGCCCTGTGGGGGAACTACTTCTATGTCGATCCGGGCAACAACTTCGCGCAGGGCGAGGCGCTGGTGCGCCTGGAGGCCGACCCCGAGGCCTTCGGTCCCGGCGACCGCACGTTCTACGGCCGCTACGTCGGCTTCGACGGCTCCGACGGCCGCGAGCCGCTGCCGCCGGCGTGGGCGGCGCGCGCGCTCTTCGGCGCCGGCGGCACCCCCGAGACCGAGTGGGTCGCCTGGCGCGAGACCCCCGGCCCGCCCGTGCCGTTCCCTTGCGGCGGCCGGCCCGCCTGGTACCCGTTGCCGCTCACCCAGTTGGTGAACTTCGACGAGGAGGAGAACGCGCTCGACGCGCGCGAAGTGGTGTACCTGACGCCGCCGATCGCGCCGCCGGCGCCGGCGGTCCCCGCGGCCGCGCAGCGCGACCGGAGCCTCCCGGCGTTCGAGCCGGTCGGCTGGCTCTACGCCGACCTCGGGCTGTCGGCGGTCGAATCGGCGCAGGCCTACGTCGCCGCCTTCGTCCGCCATCAGGGGCGCTACAGCGTGGGCACCGCCGCGACGCCGCTCAGCGGCGCCTGCGGCCCGCGCGGCTGCGCGCTCGGCGCGGAGGCGCCGCCCGGGCGGCTCTGCCTCGAGACGCTCGACCCGGGCGACCCCACGCTCGCGCCCGGCGAGGCGGCGCGGGTGCGGGTGACCGCGGCCGGCTGCTACAACGTGTGCAACTTCGTCCACCAGGCGGCGTGCGCGGTGCGCACCCAGGGGGCGGGCGGCCTCGAGGCCGCGTCGCGCTTCTGCATCAACCCGCCGGTGCACGGCTGTCTCGGGCCTCCGGTCTGCGAGCCGGTCGACGCCGTCTGCCTGACCGCGCCGCTCGCCGCCGGCGCCCACGCCCTGCGCGCCGGCGGCCTCGAGCTGACGTTTACGGTGCCGGCCGCGGTGCCGCCCGGCGGCCTCTGCGCCGGCGACTTCTGAGTTGTGCGAGGGGGGCTGGGGCTCAGGCCGCGGCCCGCTCCGCCGCCGGCGGCATCAGCAGCCGGAAGTAGAACCCGGTCCAGAGCACGAGCGGGAACGCGAGCTTGAACGGCAGGTCGAGCAGGTGCTTGCCGAGGCCGTAGAAGTTGCGCGCGAAGGCGCCGTAGTGCTCGAGGCTCCAGCCCCCGAGCTGGGTCGCGTAGGCGAACTTGACCCAGAAGAAGACCAGCGCGATGTGGAAGAAGACCGCGATCAGGAGCGCCGTGCCGAGGTTGCCGAGCCGCCGCCGCCACGGCACGTCGGGCACCGCGAGGAAGAGCGCGCCGAGCAGCAGCAGGTGGAAGTGGATGTCGGTCACGCGCAGCGAGTAGACCCGCCGCTTGGCGGGCGGGAAGTCCTTGCGCAGGATCAGGTAATAGCCCTCGCCCTCGGCCGCCGGCGCCAGCTCGGTGACGTCCGGGCGCTCCGCGAGATGCAGGAGGTTGACGGCGCTCGCGACCAGGAAGCGGTTGTAGGGCGGGGTCAGCAGGAGCCAGACCGCCGCCACCGGCACCGCCGCGAGGAGCAGGTTGCGCACGAACCTGCCGTAGGGCATGGGCCGAGTCTACCGCCGGCACGCCGGCCGCGGAGCGCGC
>CAZNIX010000454.1:0-4001 GCA_964573125.1 uncultured Thermoanaerobaculia bacterium | reverse complement strand
GATCAGCGCGCCGCCTTCGGCCGGCATCTTGCGGCCGTATTCCAGCTCCAGCGGCCGCGGCGGGCGAGTCCTCGAGACCGCCGAGCAGCAGCCAGCACTGGCTGAGCCAGCGGTGGACGGCGCGGTCGCTCGGCCGCGCCGCGGCCAGCTCCTCGAGGATGCCGACCGCGGCGCGCAGCTCGGCGCCGGCCGGCGCGCCGCGGGCGGCCTTCAGCAGCGCCAGGTGATAGAGGCCGATCGCCTGCGTGCGGCGCCAGTCGTGCGGCGCGTCGCGGGCGAGCAGCTCGTCGATGATCCGGCGCTGGCGCCGCCACTCCGCGCCCGCCGCCGCCAGGTCGCCGCGGGCGAACGCCACGCGGCCGAGGTGGAGGTGGCTCCAGGCGAGCTTGAAGCGCCAGGGGGCGTTGGCCGGGTCGTGCGCCGCGAGGTCGGCGAAGATCGCGCGCGCCAGCGCGAAGTGCTCGCCGGCCGCCGGCCACTCGCCGCGGGCGAAGAGCAGCATCCCGAGGTGGCTGTGACAGGTGCCGAGCAGGTCGCGCGACCGCGGCGCCGCCTGCGCCGCGGCCGGCAGCGCCTGCCGGATCGAGAGCTCCGCCCGCAGGTGCTCCCCCGCCTCGTCCGGCCGGCCGAGGTCCTGGAGCACGACGCCGACCAGGTTGTGGGTCGCCGCCAGCTCGGAGCGCGCGTCGCCGTCGGCGGGATCGGCCGCGACCAGCGACTGGTCGATCGCGAGCACGGCGCGAAACTGCTCGAGCGCGCCGTCGAGGTCCCCTTCGGCCTGGAGCAGCGAGCCGAGGTTGCTGTGGGCGTAGGACAGCTCGCGCCGCCAGTCGAGGTTGCCGGGGTCGCGGTCGGCGAGCCGCCGGGAGACCTCGAGGTAGTCCTCGAACGGCCCGCGCGCCGCCGCGAGCTCGCCCCGCTGCCAGCGCACGAATCCGACCCAGAACTGGCTCTGGCCGAGCGCGAAGAGGCGCTCGCCGTCGTCCGGCGACAGCTCGGCGAGGCGCCGGGCGAGCGCCAGCGACTCCTCCATCGGCGCCGCGGCGCCGGCCAGGTCGCCCTGCCGGATGCGGACGTCGCCGATCTGGTAGAGCATCTGCGAACGCCGCAGCAGCTCGGCCTCGCTCAGCTCCTCCTCGGGCACCGCCGCGAAGTACTCGGTCGCCGCCGTGCCGACCTCGTCGAGGACGTCGAGCCGGCCCAGCGACTCGAGCTTCTGATGGAGGTCGACGACCATGAAGCGGACCAGCTCCTCGGCCTGCTCCTGGCGCAGCTCGGCGCGCTCGCGCGCGGCGTCGGCGCGCAGCGCGAAGATCGCGACCGCCACCGCGGCGGCGACCAGCGCCACCGCGGCGACCGCGGCCATGCCGACCAGGAGCCGGTTGCGCAGCACGAAGCGGGTCAGCCGGTAGGCGATGCCGGCGGCGTAGGCCTCGACCACCTCGCCGTCGAGGTAGCGCCGGAGGTCCGCCGCCACCGCCCGCGCCGAGGCGTACCGCGCGGCGGGGTCGCGCGCCATCGAGCGCAGGATGATCGCCTCGAGCTCGGGCGGCAGGTTGGGCGCGCGGGCGCGCGGCGGCGGCGGCTCGTCGCGGACCACGCGGCGCAGGATTTCGACCGTATCGTCCCCGCTGTGCGGCATCGCGCCGGTCAGCAGCCGGTACATGGTCACGCCCAGGCTGTAGACGTCCGAGCGCCGGTCGACCGGCGAGCCGTCGAGCCGCTCCGGCGCGATGTAGTGCGGCGAGCCGGCGACCCCGTCGGCGGCGGCGGCGCCGCCGTCGCCCAGCTCGGTGGCGAGCCCGAAATCGGTGACCAGGGCCTCGAGCTCGCCGTCGGGCCCGTAGTCCACGAGGACGTTGCGCGGCTTGACGTCGCGGTGGAGCAGGCCGGCGCGGTGGGCGGCGTGGAGCCCTTCGGCGACCTGGACGAGGAGCCGCACCTTGCCCTCGAGCGGGAGCGTCGCGCCGACCTCGGCCAGCGTGCCGCCGGCGACGTAGCGCATGGCGATGAAGGGCTGGCCCCCGAGCTCGCCGCTGTCGTAAATGTCGAGCACGTGAGGGTGGCGGATGCGCGCCTGGGCGCGCGCCTCGCGCAGGAACAGGCGCAGGACGGCGGGGTCCTCGTGGCGGAGGAACTTGAGCGCGACCTGGCGCCCGAGCTGGCGGTCGAACGCGAGCACCACCCGTCCCATCCCCCCCTCGCCGAGGCACGCGCCCAGCTCGTAGCGCTCGGCGGGCGGCAGGGCGGCGCCCGGCGCCGCGGGCCGGGAGACCTCGCCGGCGCCGCCCAGGCGGGCGACGGCGGGAACCTTGAGCAGCGACTCGGTGCGGCTCTCCGCGGCGGCGAGCCGGCGGCGCGCCTCGGCGGCGAGATCGGGCTCGGCGGCGGCGACCTCGGCCAGCAAGCCCTCGCGCTCCGCGCCCTCCAGCTCGGCGGCGGCGAGCACGATCTCGGCCAGGCGCAGCTCGGCCGGGGAGGCCTGCGTCGAACGGTCGCCGCCGGCGGTCGGGCCGCTCATCCCGGCCCTCTCACGCCGTCGCCTCCAGCTCGCCGTGGAGCCAGGTCCGCACCGTCTTCCAGTCGCGGACCACGGTGCGCGGCGTCAGCGCCAGGATCTCCGCCGTCTCCTCGACCGACAGCCCGGCGAAGTAGCGCAGCTCGACCAGCTTCTCGTGGCGCGGCCGGATCTCGGCGAGCTTGGCGAGCGCCTGGTGCACGGCCAGCACCTCCTCGGGCCGGCGCGCCAGGGGATCGGCGACCTCGGGCAGCGCGGAGTCGAACGCGGGCGGCGGCCCCGCGCCGCGTTTCTTGGCGAGCTGGCGGCGCGCTTCGTCGGCGAGCACGAAGCGCATGGCGCGGGCGGCGACGGCGAAGAAGTGGCGGCGGTCGGCCCATGCCACGTCGGAGCCGAGCAGGCGGAGATAGGCCTTGTGGACCAGGCTCGTGGCCTGGCCGCGACCGCCCCGGCCTCGCCGGCGCAGGACGCCGTGCGCGAGGGCGCGCAGCTCGTCGTAGAGGAGCCGCCATAGCTCGCCCTCGGCCTCGCCGCTGCCGTCCCGCCAGGCGCGGAGGAGCCGCGTGACGTCGCCGGGTGCTGAGGCGCTCGCCATGGCCTTCTTGCTGCTTTGTTCGGTTACGCAGATCGGGATCGTAGCGCAGGCTGTGCTCGCGGCGCACCTCGCTTTTGTGCATGAGTTTGTGTTCGGCGAGCCGTGCAGGCGGTGCACCGCCGCCTTGACACGCCGGAAGCCGGTCCCTACGATGGCCGGCCCATGGCTGCCGCGGGCGAGAAACCGAAGCGGACCAGGAAGACGGCGCGCGCGCCGCAGCGCGACGCGAGCGGACCGCCCGGCTATCTCGCGTTCGAGGACGGCCTCGCCTGGCTGGTGCTCGACGAGCCGGGCCGGCGCGTCAACACCCTGTCGTCGCGCCTCTTCGGCTGGTTCGAGGAGCAGCTCGGGAGGCTCGAGCGCGCGCCGCCGCGGGCGCTGGTCGTCGTCTCGGGCAAGCCGGACGGGTTCATCGCCGGCGCCGACGTCGAGGAGCTGCGCCGGCTCGACGGCGTCGAGCAGGTGCTCGGGCTGGTCGCGCGCGGCCACGCGCTCTCCTCCCGCCTCGCCGCGCTGCCCGCGCTCAAGGTGGCGGCGATCCACGGCGCCTGCCTCGGCGGCGGCCTCGAGCTGGCGCTCTGCTGCGACCTGCGCGTCGCCACCGACCACCCGAAGACCCGGCTCGGGCTGCCCGAGGTCCAGCTCGGGCTGATCCCGGGGATGGGCGGCACCCAGCGGCTGCCGCGCCTGATCGGGGTGCCCGACGCCCTCGAGCTGATCGTGACCGGCAAGCGGCTCGACGCCCGGCGCGCGCTCCGGCTCGGGCTGGTCGACGACCTCTGCCACCCCGCCGACCTCCGGCGGGCGGTCGAGCGGCTGATCGCCGAGGCCCCGCCGCGCCGTCCCGGCGGCGGCGATCGGCGCGCCCGGCGGCCCGGCAAGCGGCCG
>CAZNIX010000453.1:0-4008 GCA_964573125.1 uncultured Thermoanaerobaculia bacterium | reverse complement strand
CCCGGACCTCCTTGCCGGTGCTGGACACGTCCAGGGAGCGTGATCGGTCGCGGGGGGGACCCTCGGCGGATCTCGTTAGGGAGGGAGCCTCAAGGGCGTCCGGGGGGGGTGCTTTCTGCAGCGCCCGAAGGTGTACGGCTCCGGAGTCCGATAAGATGTATTATGTCAACTTGCTCCGCAAGTTGACATCAATACCCGTGCCTCATCCACCCCCCGAGCTGCCACGGCTTCCCAGCCGCCACCCCAGGATTCAGGCATGCGAGTGCTGCTCCCGTCGGTACGGCGGACTGAGCGGGGGGTGGGTAGGAGGGCCGGGCCGTGGGTCTCCCTCCCAGGGACGCCAGACCGCGCGCTCAACGGATCGTCGCGGAAGAGCGAGGCGGAAGTGCGCGCGGGCTGACGAGGCGCCGGCCAAGCGCCACCCGCACACAAGAAGCCGGCGCCGTGCCCTGGGAGGGAGACCCACGGTCCGGCCCGGGGGTGGAGGCGGGACGAACCGATCGCTCGGCGCCCGCGGAATGAGACCCCACGGCTCGGTCCGGCGGTGGGGTCGGTGCCAGCGGTAACCAGGCGTAATGCGGGCGCGCGCAGTCAGCCCGCCGCCTTGGGCACCAGCTTCGGCTTGGCCGCCTCCTCCGCCGGCTTCGCCTTCCGCTCGCCCACTCCCCGCGGCTCCCCGGTCATCGCGCAGCGCCCCTCGAAGACCGCGCCGTCCTCGATCACCAGCGACGGCGTCACCAGATCGGCGTAGACCTTGCCCCCGGGCGCGATCTGGATCCGCGCCGCCGCCTTGACCGTGCCGCGCAGCACGCCCGAGACGAACAGCCGCCCGACCTCGACCTCGCCCTCGACCTCGCCGCCGTCGCCGACGATCAGGCTGCCCGGCGAGGTCACCCGCCCGCTGACCCGCCCGTCGATCCGGAACGAGGTCTCGAAGCGCAGCTCGCCCTCGAGATGGCTGCCGCGGTCCAGAAAGCCGTTGAGATCGCCCTGCGGCACCCCCTCTCCGCTGCTCTTGAAGATCACGCCGGGCCCCCCTTCGGCATCAGCAACTCGTAGATCCGCATCAGCTCCTCCTCGGAGTGGAAATGGATGCGCAGAGTGCCGCCCCGGCCGCGGCGGTGGATCTCGACCCGCGTCTGGAGCCTGCGGGTGAGCCGCTCCTCGGCGGCGGCGGTGTGGACTTCGACCTTGCGCTCGCGCCGGCGCACTTTACCGGCCGGCGGCGCCACCAGCCGTTCGAGATCGCGCGCGGTGAGCCCCTTGTCGACCGCGCGCAGCGCCAGGCGCACCTGCGCCTCGGCGCCGTCGAGCGCGAGCAGCGGCCGCGCCTGGCCGGCGGTCAGGTGCCCGTCGCGCACCAGGTCGGCGACCTCCGGCGGGAGCTTGAGCAGCCGCAGCGCGTTGGTCACCGTCGGCCGGGCCTTCCCGACCCGGGCCGCGATCTCCTCCTGCGCGAGGCCGAAGCGCCGGGCGAGCGTCTCGTAGGCCTCGGCCTCCTCGATCGGGTTGAGGTCGGCGCGCTGGAGGTTCTCGACCAGCGCCAGCTCGAGCAGCTCGCGGTCGTCCGCCACCTCGCGCACGATCGCCGGCACCTCGGTCAGGCCGGCGCGCTGGGCCGCCCGCCAGCGGCGCTCGCCGGCGATCAACGTCCAGCCGCCGGTCTTGCGCGCGGTGACCACCACCGGCTGGATCACGCCCTGGGCGCGGATCGACTCGGCCAGCTCGTCGAGGCCGGCGTCGTCGAAGCGCGCGCGCGGCTGGAAGCGGTTGGGGTGGAGCTGGTCGACCGGCAGCCGGAGCCCGCCGTCGGCGGCGCCGGCGGGCTCGGCGATCAGGGCGTCGAGACCGCGCCCGAGGGCGCGCCGCCGGGCGGGACTCACGCTGCCCTCGCGAGCAGCTCGCGGGCGACCGACAGGTAGGCCTCGGCGCCGCGGCAGCGGATGTCGTACTGGAGGATCGGCTGGCCGTGGCTGGGCGCCTCGGCGAGGCGGACGTTGCGCGGCACCACGGTCTCGAACACCGCGTCCGCGAAGTGGCGGCGGACCTCGTCGGCGACGTCGCGCGAGAGGTTGGTCCGGTCGTCGTACATGGTCAGCAGCACGCCGCGGATCGCCAGCCTCGGGTTGAACCCGCCGCGCACCCGGCGCACCGTCGCCACCAGCTCGGTCACCCCCTCGAGCGCGTAGTACTCGCACTGCAGCGGGACCAGGACGCCGTCGGCGGCGGCGAGCGCCATCACCGTCAGGTGGCCGAGCGAGGGCGGGCAGTCGAGGAGCACGACGTCGTAGCGCTCGGCGACGCCGGTGAGCGCGTCGGCCAGCCGGCGCTGCCAGTCGGGCGCGCCCACCGACTCGACCTCGACCCCGACCAGGTCGCGGTCGGCGGGCACGAGGTCGAGGTTGGGGAAGCCCGAGGGGCGCACCGCCCGCTCGAGCGGGACGCCGTCGGCCAGTACCTGGTAGAGCGTTGGCGGTTCGGCCGCGGCGCCGAGCCCGCGGGTGGCGTTGGCCTGGGGGTCGGAGTCGACCAGGAGCACGCGCTGCTCGAACGCGCCGAGCGCGGCGCCGAGGTTGATCGCGGTGGTGGTCTTGCCCACCCCGCCTTTCTGGTTGGCGATCGCCAGGATCGTGGTCATCGCGCGCCCGCGGGCCTCACCGCGCGGTCCCTCGCTCCCCCGCCGGCCGCAACTCGACGATCCGCCGGTTCGCGCTGCCCGCGAGGCGGACGCTCCCGCCGACCTCCAGGCCCGCGGGGAGCTCGGGCTCTTCCGCCCCCGCCCAGAGCAGGATGCGGCCCCCCGCGGCGAGGCGCTCGGCGAGGGCGGCGAGGACGGGCGCGGGGAGCTTGAGCGCCCGGGCGGTCACGCAGCCGATGCGCTCCGGCAGCTCGCGCGGCAGCGGGAGCGCGACTCTAGCATTCAGGCACCGCACGGGCAACGCGGCGCGGCGGGCGGCGGCGCGCAGGAACGCCCACTTGCGCTCCCGCGACTCGACGAGGACGGTCTCCAGGTCGGGCCGCGCGGCGGCGAGCACGAAGCCGGGGAAGCCGGCGCCCGAGCCGACGTCGACCAGCGGCCCGGCGCCCGGCGGGAGGGCGGCGAGCAGCGGCAGCGCGGCGAGCGATTCTCCGTAGTGGCGCGCGAGCACCTCCTCGGCGGTGCCCGGGCCGATCAGCGCCAGCCGCGGGCTCCAGCGCCGCAGCTCCTGGTAGTGGGCGTGGAGGGCGGCGACCGCGGCGGCGCCGAGCGGCTCCGGCGCCAGCGCGCGCAGCCGCCGGGCGAACTCGCCGGCGGGGATCTCAGGCAGCGCCGCGGGCACGTTTCACGGGAAACGTCCGATTCGGCCGGACGGCGGAGCGGCGACGTTCCACGTGGAACCCGGCCTCACGCGGGCGAGATCCGCACCCGCTTGAGGTAGCCGCTCCCCTCGCTCTCGGACTCGACGCCGGGCTCGTCGGCGACGGTGAGGTGGACGATTCGGCGGTCGGCGGGGCTGAGCGGCTCGAGGCTCCGGGCGCGGCCGCTGCGGCGGACCTCGTCGGCCACCTGCTGGGCGAAGCTGCGCAGCCGCTCCTCGCGGATCTCCTGGAAGTTCTCGCAGTCGACCCGGACCGCCGCGGTCTCGCCGCCGTATCCGCGCATCACCCGCGGCAGCAGGTGCTCGATCGCGACCAGCAGCTCGCCGTCCTCGGCGGTCAGCAGTTCGTGATGGGGACCGGCGAGGTCGATCTCGAGGCGGTCCTCGCCCTGGAGGACGGTGGTCTCGAGCTCGAGCCCGGCGACCGCCGCGATCACGGCCATCGCCTGTCCCGCGGCCTCCGCCAGAGGCCCTTCGGCCGGCTGGAAGCGGTCGCGCAGCGGGCGCGGCCGGTCGGGAAGCTCGGTCAGCGCCTCGCCGGCGGGCCCGGCCGGCGCCGCGCGCATCGGCCGTTCCGCCTCTTCCCGGGCCTCCCGCGTCGGCGGCGGCGCCGCCTCGGACTCCCGGCCGCGCGCGCCACGGCCACGGC
>CAZNIX010000452.1:0-4020 GCA_964573125.1 uncultured Thermoanaerobaculia bacterium | reverse complement strand
CCGCGCGCTGCCGCCGATCGCGCGCACGAGCTTCGACCGCTGGTTCGCGCGGCGCGGCGGGGTGGGGGAGCGCGCGGCGCCGCGCGGCCGGGCGGTCCTGTTCGTCGACACGTTCGACAACTACCACCACCCCGAGGTCGCGATCGCCGCCGCCGAGCTGCTCGCCGCCTGCGGCTACCGGGTCGTATCCTCCCGCCACGGCTGCTGCGGCCGGCCGGCGCTGTCGCGCGGGCTGGTGGCGCAGGCGCGCCGGCAAGCGCGCGCGACCGTCGAGCGCCTCGCCCCGCTCGCCGAGGCCGGCCTCCCGATCGTCGGCCTCGAGCCCTCGTGCCTGCTCACCCTCCGGGACGAGTACCTCGACCTCCTCCCCGGCGACCCGCGGGTCGCGCGCGTCGCCGCGGCGGCCGAGCTGCTCGACGAGCACCTTTCGCGCCTGGCGGAGGAGGGGAGGGGGCCCGCAAGCGGCGCCGCCGGCGACAGCGGCGCCGGGGCCGGCGCCGACGAGTCCGCCGACAGCGGCTCGGCGGACGGCCGGAGCGAGAGCGCCGGTAGGGCGGCGCCGCGCGGTCTCGGCCTCGCCTTCTCCGGGCCGCCGCGCGAGGTGCTCCTCCACGGCCACTGCCACCAGAAAGCGCTGGCCGGCACCGGCGCGAGCCGGCGCGTCCTGTCGCTGCCGCCGGGTTGGACGGTCACCGAGGTCGACTCCGGCTGCTGCGGCATGGCCGGCTCCTTCGGCTACGAGGCCGAGCACGTCGCGATCTCGCTCGCGATGGCCGAGCGGCGCTTGCTCCCCGCCGTCCGCGCCGCCGGCCCCGACGTCGTGATCGTCGCCGCCGGCACCTCCTGCCGCCGGCAGATCCTCGACGCCACCGGCCGCCGCGCCCTCCACCCGGCCGAGGCCCTGCGCGGGGCGCTGGCCGAGGCGCCGAGTCGAGCTCGGGCCGGCCGGCCGGAGTCGCCGGGGATCATGAACGGCGCGCTCCCGGCGACGATCGGCCAGGCGGCGGGCGGCCCGTCGGGGCGCGATCAGGGCGCGCCCGACGCCGCCTTGACGATTCTCGGGCCGATCGCCGACAATGGACGAGTGATTGAGGGTTTGCGCGCCGGTTCGACGCACGGCTGGGCTCACGTGGCCCGCGAGCGCAAGCGCGAGCTGATCCAGGCCGTGCTCGCCGGCGCGGCGACCCGCGGGCCGCTGCACGTCGAGCTCGACCTCACCGACCGTTGCAACATCGCCTGCTACTTCTGCAACCAGCAGGACACCCGCACCGCGCTGCAGCTCCCGTACGAACGCGTGGTCGGACTGATCGACGAGCTCGCCGGGCAGGGGCTGAGGTCGGTCCGTCTCTCGGGCGGCGGCGACCCGCTCCATCACCGGGAGATCGTGCCGATCCTCGACCATCTCGCCCGGCGGAGCGTCGTGGTCGACAACCTGACCACCAACGCGGTCGCCCTGACCGCGGAGGTCGCCGAGCGGCTCGTCGTCCATCGAGCGCGCGAGGTCAACGTCTCCCTCAACGCGGCGGACCCGGCCGACTATCGCCGGATGATGCAGGTCAAGCCCGCGCTCTTCGAGCGCGTGCTCGCGAACACGTCGCGGCTTCTCGCGCGCCGGGCGGCCGCGCCGCTGCCCATCGTGTCGGTCCAGTTCCTCCTCGACCGCGAGAACGCCCACCGCGTGGTCGAGATGTACGAGCTCGCGGACGCGCTCGGCTGCGACCGCATCATCACCTCCGCCGTGCAGCAGATCGCCGACGAGAGACTCGACCCCGAACGGCTCCTGCACCCGGGCGACGCCGGGCGGCTCCTCCCGCATTTCGTCGCGCTGTTCCGGCGCGGCGATCCGCAGCGCCTGGAGGTGAACCTGGCGGGCCGGGGCCTCGCGCCGATGGTCGCCGAGGCGAGAGCCCGCGCCGACGTGGCGATGGTGCCGCCGTTTCCCACCGCGGCCGCTTTCCGGGAGGAGGACGGCGCCTGCTTCTTCGCCTGGTACTCGACCGCGGTCACCGGCGACGGCAACGTCTACCCGTGCTGCCAGCTCATCCAGCCGGACGGCCCGGTGCTCGGCAACGTGCTGCGGGACGGCCTCGCCGAGGTCTGGCACGGTGCGCCGTACCGGACGCTGCGGGAGGAGATGCGGGAAGTCCTCATCGACGGCACCGACCGGGTTCAACCGGAGGGACGCTTCCGAATCCTGCCGTCGGTCTGCCACCGATCCGGCGCCTGCTGGCTCAAGAACGTCTACTTCCGCGCCGACCAGGAGTTCTACCGCGAGCTCTCGTCGGCGCTCGGCGAAGAACGCGAGCGGCGGGCCCGCGTGCAGGCGTTGCGGCGCCGGCTCGAGCCGCTCCTCGCGCGATTCCCGCGCTTCCGGCCCGCCTACGACCGGCTGCGCGCGTCCACCCGACCGGCCCGGCGCTGGATCACTCGGCGCCTCGGACTCGCGCTGAGCGATTCCAGCTAGCCCGCTCCGCGCGGACGGACCCGGCGTCCGTTGCCGGTGGAATCCGGACGAGCGCCGTTCCGACGCAGCGCCACGGACGGCGAGCGACCGTCGCGGCGGCTCAGCCGCCCGGCTCGGGGCAGCGCGCGAGCGCGGCCTCGGCGTCGGGCAGCCGCCGCGTGTCCGGGGGGCCGAGCGGGCGCAGGATCGCGACCGCCTCGACCAAGAGCGGCCGGGCCGCCGCGCAGTCGCCGTCGTCGGCGAGCAGCCCGCCCAGGGCGGCCAGGTTGTCGCCGATCGCCCGGTGGCCCGCGGGCAGCGCGGCGCGGCGG
Organism: uncultured Thermoanaerobaculia bacterium; assembly: GCA_964573125.1. Taxonomy (GTDB): domain Bacteria; phylum Acidobacteriota; class Thermoanaerobaculia; order Multivoradales; family JBCCEF01; genus CAVSQV01. The sequence continues at coordinate 1,245 of CAZNIX010000452.1, read as the reverse complement.
ATGGCGAGCGCGCGCCGGAACCGCTCCTCGGCCCGCTCCCGGTCGCCGGTCTCCTCGAGCCACTCCGCCTGGTGGGCGAGCACCATGCCGACCAGGCTGTGCTCGGGACCGAGCTCGGCGACGCGGAGCGCCAGCGCCCGCTCGTAGAGCGGCCACGCCTCGTCGTGGCGGCCGAGGTGGCGCAGCTCGCGCCCGAGGTTGACCAGCGGATAGGCGATCAGGTGGTGCTCGGGCCCGAGCGCCGCCTCGTAGCGCGCGAGCGAGATCGCGAGCATCGCGCTCGCTCGCTCGTGGTCGCCGGCGTCGCCGAGCACCAGGCCGAGCGAGGTGTAGGCCTCGGCGGTGGTCGGGTGCTCGGGGCCGTAGCTGCGCTCGAGGATGGCGATCGCGCGCTCGGCGCCGGCGAGCGCGCCGGCGTGGTCGCCCAGGCGCTGGCGCTTGAGGACCAGGTTGCCGAGGGTGGCCGCGACCCGCGGATGGTCGGGCCCCAACGCCCGCTCGAGGATCGCCAGGCTCGCCTCGAGCTCGCGGAGCGCGCCCCGGGTGTCGCCCATCGCGTCGAGCACCAGGCCGTAGTTGTTGCGCACCCTGCCGACGCGCTCGTGGTCGGGTCCGAGCGCCGAGACGGCGAGGGCCACGGCGCGTTCGGACTGGGCGCGCGCGGCCTCGAGGTCGCCGGTTCGCTTGTCGAGGTTGGCCACGCGGTCGTAGCTGCTCGACAGCGCCAGCGGATCGGCCTCGCCTTCAGCCGCCGCTCGCTCCCGGATCGCGAGCGCCCGCTCGAGCGGCGGCCGGGCGGCCTCGAGGTCGCCGGCGCGATAGCGCGCCAGGCCGAGGCCGGAGAGCGCCTCGGCGGTCTCCGGGTGGTCGTCGCCGTAGAGCGCCTGGTGCAGCCGGAGCGACTCCTCGAACAGCTCGACGCTGCGCTCGTGGAGTCCGAGATCGAGATAGGCGCGGCCGAGCTCGCGCAGCATCGTCGCCCGCAGGTCGGGCTCGCCGGCGAGGTCGCGCTCGATCGTCTCGACCCCGCGGTCGAGCAGCTCGCGGACCGGGATGCTCTCGGCGCGCGCGCGTTCGGGGTCGGCGAGCCGGAACAGCTCGGACAGCGCCTGCGCGACCCGGGCCGAGCGCTCGGCCTGGTGGCGGGCGCGGTCGCGCTCGCGCGCGAGCCCCACGGTGTAGACCGCGGTCAGCGCCACCGCCGCCAGCGCCGCCGCGGCCGCGGCGGAGCGCGCCCAGCGGTGG
>CAZNIX010000451.1:0-4027 GCA_964573125.1 uncultured Thermoanaerobaculia bacterium | reverse complement strand
GAGCGCGCAGAGCGTCCCCGCGCCGACCAGCGGCACGTCGCCCGAGAGCACCAGCAGGGTGGCCGCCTCCGGCACCGCGGCGCGCGCCTGGGCGAGGGCGTGGCCGGTGCCCTTCTGCTCGGCCTGGAGCACGTACTCGAGAGCGCCGCCGGCCGGGTCGCGCGCCATCTCCCGCCGCACCTCGCCGGCGCCGTGGCCGACGACGGCGACGATCCGCTCGCATCCGGCCGCGCGCGCCGCCGCCGCCGCCCAGCCGCGCAGCGGCCGTCCACCCGCCCGGTGGAGCACCTTGGGCAGGGGCGAGCCCATCCGCTTGCCCCGGCCGGCGGCGAGGATCACCGCGACGCGCGGCCGCTGCCGGAGCGATGCGGTGGTCATGGCGGCGTTGGATAGCGCGCCGACGGCGCGCCGGCGTGGCGGAACGACGGCGAAACGTGGCGGCCGGAGCCGGCCGGCGGGCGGCCTCCGGCCCTTAACCCAGCCCGAACAGCGCCGCGTGCTCCGACTTGGCGCGGAGGCCGGCGAAATCGGGGTCGTGGAAGGCGTGGACACGGTTCTTCGGGTTGAGCTCCACGGCGCGGGCGAGGGCGTCGGCGGCCTCCTCCTCGCGCCCCTCGAGCGCGAGCAGCGCGGCCTCGAGGTAGGCGAAGCGCTCGTCCTTGTGCTGGCGGCCGCCGGCGCGGCAGATCCTCATCGCCGCCGCCAGGTCGCCGCGGTTGCGCTGGTAGACCGCGGCCAGGAACGGGTCGTCGGGCGGGCCGTCGGCGCCCTCGGCCTCGGCGGCGCGCCGACGGGCGGCGGCGAGGAGCTGGCGCGCCCGCGCCGCCAGCTCCGGCTGGTCGCTCTCGCCGGCGACGCGCTCGAACAGCTTCGCCGCCTTCTCCCACCGCCCCTTGTAGAGGTGCCCGAGCGCCTCCTCGTAGACCTCGAACACCGGGTCGGTCGCGGTCTCGGCCGCGGGCTTGCCGTCCTTGGTGCGCAGGCCCAGCTCGGCGAGCTTGGCCAGCACTTTCGCCTCGTCGGTCTCGAAGCGGCGCGCCAGCTCGGCCAGCGTCTTGGTCGCCGCGTAGCGGGTGAGATAGCTGAGCTCGGACTGCTGCCACTTCTTGGCCATGGATCTCCTAGCGCTTCCTCAGCTCGATCAGGATCTGCTTGGCCACCGACTTGAGGGTGTCGAACACGCCGTGGCCGGTGGTGGCGACCGCCTCGAAGGTCGGCTCGCGCTTGAAGTTGAGCATGCGGTACATCTGGTCGACTTTCACCGCGGTGGGCAGATCCCGCTTGTTGAACTGCAGGGCGTAGGGCAGCTCGGCGAGGTCGAAGCCGTGGTCCTTGAGGTTGGCGTCGAGGTTGCGGATCGACTCGACGTTCGCCTCCATCCGCTCCTCCTGGCTGTCGGCGACGAAGACCACGCCGTCGACCCCCTTCAAGATCAGCTTGCGGCTGGCGTCGTAGAACACCTGGCCGGGGACGGTGTAGAGGTGGAAGCGGGTCGAGAACCCGCGGATGGTGCCGAGGTCGAGCGGCAGGAAGTCGAAGAACAGGGTGCGGTCGGTCTCGGTGGCGAGGGAGATCATCTTCCCCTTCGCGTCCGGCGCGGTCTTGTTGTAGATGTACTGCAGGTTGGTCGTCTTGCCGCCCAGGCCGGGGCCGTAGTAGACGATCTTGCAGTTGATCTCCTTGGCTGCGTAGTTGATGAACGTCATCGTCGGTAACCCGGCGCGGCGGCCGCTCGCCGGCCCACCCCGCGGCACGCCCGGGGCAGGCGGCGGCTCGAGGCCCGCTAATCGCTGAACAGGGCGTCGATGTCTTCGTCGGTGATCTCGGCGAAGGGGCTGGCTTGCGTCTGCCCCGGAACCCCTCCCTGTCCCTTCTGCACCATCAGATCGAAGACCTTCTCCAGCTCGCCGTTGGCGCGCTTGACGCGCAAGCGCACCAGCCCGAGCGAGGAGCGGTCGTCGAAGATCACCACCAGGATCGCGCGCTTGGCGACCAGCGAGATGTGGATGTGGTCCTGCTGGCCCTCGTGGAACAGGACCGAGAACTCGCGCTCGCCGATCAGCTTGGCCAGGCCGTCGGTGGCGGCGACGTTGCCCGCGGTCAGCGACGCCAGCGACGTGGTGTCGAACTGCTCGGTCTCGCCGGCGGAGGCGATCTGCTGGCCGTTCTTGTCGATCAGGAACACCGCGCGGGCGTTGGCGTCCTGGCGCAACCGGCGCAGGGCTTCTTCGAGGAGGTGGAACTCCTCCTCGTAGAGCACGAAGTCGGTTTGCATAGCCATCCTCTCGCGGGCGCAAATCGAACCGGGCGGCGGCGTGCGCCGGTCGCCAAAACCAGCACTCTACAGCATCCGGCCGGGCGCGCGGAACCCCGCCACCCACCCCTAGTCTTTTTAGGGGGGCTGTTCCGGCCCGGCTAGCGGAAGTAGCGCCACCCGCCGAGGATGCCGTCTTCCGCCAGGACCAGGGTCTCCCCCTCGAGCCGGTGCGCGAGCGGCACCGGCTGGCAGCCGCCGCCGCCGGCGTTGACCTCGGCCAGGCGGAAGGCCTTGTCGCACTTCCGGCACACCAGCCAGCCGTCCTGGTACTGATAGCCCCGCTTGGCCTTGTAGCACAGCTCGTTGGCGTCGAACGCGACCTGCACGGCGCCGGCCGGGTCGCGGCCGACGAAGAACCGCACCTCCTGGTTGCCCGGGTTGAGGTAGCGGTAGAAGCGCACCTCGCCGCGCCCGAGGCCGGCGAGGTCGAGCCGCACCTCGCCACGCTCGTCGGCCGCCACCCGCTCGTGGCCGGTGAAGCGCTCGGGGAACAGCTCCCGGGCGAGCGCCCAGCCGACCACCGGCAGCACCAGCAGGCAGACCAGCAAAAGGCCGTGAACGGGGCGGAAGCGGAGCATCGCTAAAACAACGTGTAGATGAACGGCGCGGTCGCCGAGCTGGTGACCACGAGCAGGATCACCAGGCCGAGCACGAGGAAGAACGGCACCAGCCAGTAGGCCTTGTGCTCGCGCGCGAACTGGAGCACTTCGCGCAGGAGGCTGCCGAGATAGCCGAGGCGCCGCATCGGGCGGATCCTACCCCACGCCGCCCGTCTGCGGCGCGGGCGAATCCGGCGGCGGCAGGCCGGCGCGCGCCCGCTGGGCGCCCGTGCCGAGCCGGAGGCGCCGACCCGGGGAGAGGCCCCGCGGGATCGGCTCCCGCGGGGAGCGGGGCTTGCGCCCTCCGTCAAAAGGCCGTCCAGGAGCCGTACATCGGGTTGGGGACGACGAAGTAGAGGGTGCCGAACTCCGCGAACGCGTCCTCGGGGGCGGTGCGCAGGCTCTGGTCGAGGTCCGGGAAGTCGCCGATGTTGTCGCCGACGAACATCACGATCTCGAGCGGCGGCAGGCCGCCGGCGGCGGTGCCCGCGCGCAGGCTCTCGAAGCGCGGCTCCTTCTCGCCGTCCGATCCGGGGGGCCGGCAGAGGACGACGTCGTAGGGCACGCCGCGGGCGCGCAGGTTGTCCTCGGTCGCCGGGCACAGCTCGTGCGCGCGGTTGCTGACCAGCGCCACCGCGCCGCCCAGCTCACGCACGCGCGCGATGAACGCCTTCGCTCCGGGCAGCGGCGCGGCGGCGCGGCGCTCGACCCAGGCGTTCCAGAGGGCGCGGTCGAAGGTCGTCTCGCCCCCCAGGGACTCCGCCACCTCGCGCTCGAACGGGGCGTTCGAGAGCACGGTGTCGTCGACGTCGAGCACCACCGCCCAGCGGCCCGGCTCGAGCACCTCGGCGAGGCGTTCCAGCTCGCGCGCCGCGGCGCGGTAGGTCTGGATCACCGCGGCCCGGAACTCGGCGCCCTGGACGTAGCGGAGGGGGAGCGCGAGCGCGGCGGCCGGCGGCGGCGCCGGGGACTGGGCGGGGGGAGCCGGGGGCGCCTCGGGCTCGGCGGGTCTGCAGGTCGCCTCGCCGGGAGGCACCCCGAGCCAGGGGCCGACGACGACGACCTCGAGCAATGCCTCGACCACGAGAAAAGTGCCGACTCCGGCTGCGAT
>CAZNIX010000450.1:0-4037 GCA_964573125.1 uncultured Thermoanaerobaculia bacterium | reverse complement strand
GCGCCGCCGGGTTAAGCCGCCGGCGCCAGGAACGGCGAGTAGAGATGCCCCTCGAGGTGGTGGACGGCGAAGAACGGCCGCCCGAGCGCGTAGGCGATCGCCTTGCCCAGCGACAGCCCGACCAGGAGCGACCCGACCAGCCCGGGCCCGCGCGTGGCGGCGACCGCGCCGACCTCGCCGAGCCCGATCCCGGCCTGCCCGAGCGCCGCCTCCGAGACCGGCGGCCACGCCCGCAGGTGCTCGCGCGACGCGATCTCCGGCACCACCCCGCCGTACGGCCGGTGCGCCGCGAGCTGGCTCGAGACCACCGACGAGAGCACCCGCCCCTCGCCGTCGACCACCGCGCACGCGGTGTCGTCGCACGAGGTCTCGATGCCGAGGACAAGCAGGCGGGGATCGGGGACGGGGACGGTCACGACGTCGACCCGGCCTCGGCGCGGGCCCGCTCCAGAAGGTCCGCCACGCCGAGCGCCGGAGCCCAGCGTTCGAGGTGGTCCTGATCCAAGCTTCCCCGGCTCGCCCGCAGCATGCCGACCACGTCGGCCCACTGCCGGTCCGAGGCCTCGCCGCCGGCGCGAAACCACTCGAGTTTGGCGAGCACGGTGTCCTCGGCGGAGGCGACCTGGAACGTAGGCCCCCCTGGGCGATCCTCCAAGGCGCCCGGCCGTGCCCGCGCGAGCGCCTGGCGGTCGAACGGCCGGCCCTGGGCGACGAAGAGATCGATCTTGAACATCGTGCCGAGATGGATCAGATTGAACGACCGCCGCCGATCGACCGCCGGCCGCGCGCGGTCCTCGTCGATGTAGTAGGCGCCCCGGAGGCGATCCAGAAAGGCCGGAAGGTGCTCCCGGCGCAGCTCCGCGATCACGTCGGCGTCGATGCTCGTGCGGGGAACGCCGTGGGAGGAGCTGGCGACCGAGCCACCGAGGTAGTAGCGGATCCCCAGCGCCTCGAGCGCCCGGACGACCGGCTCGAGGGCGGCCAACAGGTCGGAGGCGGTCACGATCCCCGCTCGGCCAGATACCGCCGGAGGCCCTCGGCGAGCTCCCTCCCGTAGTTCAGCTCGACGAACTTGAGGCCGATCTCGGTCTCGGTCGCGTCCGGGTACATCCGCCGCAGGTGCCGCCGCGCCATGCCGATCACCTGTGCGCTCAGCTCCAGCGCCATCTGCGCGCGGCGCGCTGGACCGGCCTGGCGGAGCAGTTCGATCTGGACCGCCTCGGCCTCGGGGTCGGTGTCGGCGGAACGCGCCTGGAACCGGGGCATGACGGGGGTCATGCTACACGACGGCGATCGCGTAGGTCGGCGGGGGCGGCAGAGCCGACACGGCGCGCGGCTGCTAGGATTGTCGCCGCCGGTGGAGCCGTCGCCTCTCGATCCGTCCTGCGCCGACCGCCGCTTCTCCGGACCCCGATCCATGCCGGTGCCCTTCGCGATCAACGGCCTCGGCCGCATCGGCCGCGCCCTGCTGCGCATCGCGGCCGGGCGGGAGGACGTCGTGGCGGTGGCGGCCAACGATCTGGTCGGGGGCGAGGCGCTCGCCGAACGGGTGGCGCGCGATTCGGTGTACGGGCCGTTCGCGGGCGAGGTGCGCGCCGAGGAGGGCGGCGGCGCTGGTGCGCTGGTCGTCGGGGGGCGGCGGCTCGCGCTCTTCAACGAGCCCGATCCGGGGCGCGTGCCGTGGCCGGAGACCGCAGCGCGGGTGGTGGTCGAGGCGACCGGGGTCTTTCTCGACCGCGCGGCGGCGGCGCGTCACCTGCGCGGCCCGGTCGAGCGGGTGGTGCTCTCGGCCAACGCCCCCGACGCCGACCTGACGGTCTGTCTGGGGATCAACGAGCGTGAGTTCGACCCCGCGCGCCATCGCGTGGTGAGCAACGCCTCGTGCACCACCAACTGCCTGGCGGCGCTGGTCGCGGCGCTCGACCGCGCGTTCGGGGTGCGGCGGGCGGTGTTCACGGCGGTCCACCCATACACGCTCGACCAGAAGCTGCTCGACAGCCCCCACCCCGACCGCCGGCGGGCGCGCGCGGCGGCGCTCAACCTGGTGCCCGTCCCGACCACCGCGGCGCGCGCGCTCGAGACGCTGATGCCCGCGCTCGCCGGCCGGGTCGAAGGGCTGGCGGTGCGGGTGCCGACGCCGGCGGTGGCGCTGCTCGACCTCGTCGCCGAGCTGACCGCCGAGGCCGACGCCGGCGCCGTGCGCGACGCCTTCCGCGCCGCCGCCGCGGGGCCGCTCGCGGGGATCGTCGCCGTGGTCGAGGACGAGCTGGTGTCGAGCGACTTTCTCGGCCGCGCCGAGTCGGCGGTAGTCGACCTGCCGCTCGTCGCGGTCGCCGGCGGGCGGCTGGCGCGGGTGGCGGCGTGGCACGACAACGAGTGGGGATACGCTAGCCGGCTGGCCGACCTGGTCGCGCGGGTCGGCGGTGCGACGGAGGAGCTGCGATGACCGATCTCTACACCCTCGACGACCTCGCCGCCGGCGGCCGCCTCGACGGCGCGCGGGTGCTCGTGCGGGTCGACTTCAACGTCCCGCTCTCGGACCGCGGCGAGGTGCTCGACGCCACGCGCATCGAGGAGGCGCTGCCGACCGTCGAGGAGCTGGTCGCCGCCGGCGCGCGGGTGATCCTCGCCTCCCACTGCGGCCGGCCCAAGGGCAAGCCCGACCCGCGCTGGAGCCTGCGTCCGATCGCCGAGGCGCTGGTCGGGCGGCTGGGCGCGCCGGTGCGCTTCGCCGCCGACGCCGTCGGCCCCGAGGCGCGCGAGACGGTGCGCGTGCTCGAGCCGGGCGGCGTCTGCCTGCTCGAGAACCTCCGCTTCGATCCCGGCGAGACCGCGAACGACCCCTCCTTCGCCGGCGCCGTGGCGGCGTTCGCCGAGGCCTACGTCGGCGAGGCGTTCGGCGCCGCCCACCGCGCCCACGCCTCGGTGGTCGGGGTGCCCGCGCGGCTCGCGCGCAAGGCCGCCGGTCGCCTGATGGTGCGCGAGGTCGCCGCGCTCGGGCGCCTGCTCGGCGCGCCCGCGCGGCCGTTCGTGGCGCTCGTCGGCGGCGCCAAGATCGAGGGCAAGATCGACACCCTGGACAACCTCCTGCCGCGGCTCGACGCGCTCCTGGTCGGCGGCGGCATGGCCAACACTTTCCTCGCCGCGTGCGGCTTCGACCTCGCGGCGTCGCTGGTCGAGCGCGAAAGCCTGGAGGTCGCGCGCGGCATCCTCGACCGCGCCGAGGAGCTGGGGATCGAGGTGGCGCTGCCGCGCGACCTGGTGGTCACCGACGACCTCGACGGCCACGGCATCGTCGAGACCGTCACCCCCGACCGGGTGCCGGCCGGCCGGATGGCGGTCGACGTCGGCCCGGTCACCCGCGAGGAGTTCGCGGCGCGCATCGCGGGTGCCAGGACCCTGTTCTGGAACGGCCCGCTCGGGGTGTTCGAGAAGCCGCCGTTCGACGGCGGCACCCGCGAGGTGGCGCAGGCGCTCGCCGCGTGCCCGGGCTACACCGTGATCGGCGGCGGCGAGACCGTCGCCGCCGCCCGCCAGGCCGGCGTGCTCGGCGCCATCGGCCACGTCTCGACCGGCGGCGGCGCCGCCCTCGAGCTGCTCGCCGGCAAGACCCTCCCCGGCGTCGCGGTGCTCGCGCGGGAGGCGGCATGAACCCGGATCGCCGGCCGCTGGTGTGTGCAAATTGGAAGATGAACCTCCTCGCCGCCGACGCCGCGCGCTTCTGCCGGCTTCTCGCGCCGGCGCTCGCCGGCCGCGCCGCCGAGGTGGTCGTCTTCCCCGCCTTCCCGCTGCTGCCGGCGGTCGCCGCCGGGCTCGCCGGCACCGCCGCCGCCTCGGGCGGCCAGGACCTCCATCCCGACGACGCCGGCGCCCACACCGGCGACGTCTCGGGCGCCCAGCTCGCCGACGCCGGCTGCTCCTGGGTGCTGTGCGGCCACAGCGAGCGCCGCCGCGACCACGGCGAGGACGACGCGCTGGTCGCGGCCAAGGTCGCGGCCGCGGCGCGCCACGGCCTGGCGCCGGTGGTGTGCGTGGGC
>CAZNIX010000449.1:0-4044 GCA_964573125.1 uncultured Thermoanaerobaculia bacterium | reverse complement strand
TGGTTGCGGACCTCGCGGTATCCTGACGGAGTGTTCTTGCTGAGCATCAATCCGGGTGAAGCAGACCACGGCAGCAATCCGAGCAGTGTTGCCCGGACGCTGGTTCATGAGTATTTGCATCGAGGCAGAATGGATCTTGTTTTCCAGAATAGGGAGCATCGAGCGCTAGACGATCGGGCAAAAGCGTACATCAAGAAGTGGGGATTGGCCGGAATGGGATGCCCGGCGCTGGGTGGTCGAACGTGGTTCGGCCTCGGTCCTCAGTTCTATTCGGGGTGTTAAATGAGAATGTCACTGGCACACTTCAGCATAGGCGCAGCGCTGGCTGTGATGGCGTTCACTGCAGGTTGCACGAAGACAGACGGTGAAGTGCTCTACTGTAGCCCCGATGATCAGAGTTGGAGTTGGCATTGGCGTGGGCCTCGGGGCGCGATGCACATCGACCTAGAGCGAGGGTTGGTCTATGGGGGCGACACCTCCTCCGGTATCTACCCTTTTGTCACCGGCGATTTCGCTGGCTTTGAAGGGGGGTTCCCCTTGTTGCTCTTCAGCGGTTCCGTTGATCCGAGCGAGATTCAGGGCGAAATCATTGTTCGTGACATCTTGTTTCGTGTTTCTCCGGTAGAGGGTAGCTTCGGAGACCTTTGGCTCATCACTGCCAAGCCGACGGAGGCGCGAGGCGAACAAGAGCCGCCACAACGCTCTACAGTTCTCTACTCAACTGCCGATGGAGTACTACTGATAGGCTTCTCGGGGTCCAGCGACCAGGAAACCTATACAACCAACTTGGTCCCGTGCGGCAAGAGAACGCTCCGGTATGACGACCTTCGCTCGTTCTCCGACGCCAATAGCCAGGCGGCGCAGGGCGTCGAACGTGAGCCGGGAGCGGAGCCTCTCTTGTAAGCGGCCGATGTGGGTGCAGGCCGCGGTGGTCAGGCAATGCGGTGTGGCGGCCGTCGCCACCGCGCGCTCGGCTGCCTCAGCCGGGCCGAGTTCGAGCGGCGGCGGCACCGGGAGGCGGCGTGAGACCGCGGGCTCGCCACCCCGAGCGCGTCCTCCGGGGCGCTCAAGCGAGCGGGCCCTCTTCGAGGACGCTAGCAGCGCCTCCCGCCCACCCGGAAGCGAGAATCCGATGGTGTCTCGCCCCTACCCGGTTAACCGCGGATCCGCGATCAGCGCGCGCAGCAGGCGGGCGACGTTGCCGGCGGCCGCCCGGCCGGCGGCGAGGACCTCGTCGTGGTCGAGCGGCTTGCCGGTGACGCCGGCGGCGGGGTTGGTGACCAGGGAGAGCGCGAGGCAGCGCATGCCGAGGTGGCGGGCGGCGATGACCTCGAGGACCGTCGACATGCCGCCGAGGTCGGCGCCGAGGACGCGCAGCATGCGCACCTCGGCGGGGGTCTCGTAGGAGGGGCCGGCGAGGCCGGCGTAGACCCCCTCGCCGAGCGCGGGCAGGCCGAGCCGGCCGGCGTGCTCGCGGGCGAGCGCGCGCAGCGCCCTGTCGTAGGCGTCGACCAGGTCCGGGAAGCGCGGTCCCCAGTCCGCCGGCAGCTCGCCGCGCAGCGGGTTCGCGCCGGTCAGGTTGAGGTGGTCGCGGATCAGGACGAGGTCGCCGGGCGCATAGCTCGGGTTGAGGCCGCCGGCGGCGTTGGTCTGGAGCAGCGTCGCCGCGCCGAGCTTGCGCGCCAGGCGGACGAAGAACGTCACCTGGTGGGCGCTGTAGCCCTGGTAGCCGTGGATGCGGCCGCGGCAGTAGAGCACCGGGCGGCCGGGCGCGGGCAAGAGCAGCTCGGCCTCGAGGGCGTGGCCGACCACCGCGTAGAGCGGGAACGGCGCGAGCTCGGCGAGCGGCGCCGGTCCGTGCGCCGGCGTCCCGAGGTCGACCGCCAGCCCCGAGCCGGAAACCACCAGCGCCGCCGGCGCCGGCCAGCCCAGCCGGCGCCAGCGCGCGAGCCCCTCCTCGAGCATCCGCTCGGGGTCGTCGTGCATGGGCGCGGATGGTAGCACCCGGCACGTCGAATCACGGGCCAGAGCGCCGCCGAACCTGCTATCTTCGGCGCCGCCGCCGGGTCGCCCCGGCGATGCGGACCCGAGACCGCCGCCCCGAGACCCGCCCGACGATCGACCGCCGTCCCACCGCCCGTCCCCGGCTCGCCCCACCGCCATGTCGGAGCTCGAAGAACAGATCGCCCACCGCCGCGCCAAGCGCGACGCGCTCGCCGCGCGCGGGATCGATCCCTATCCGATCCGGGTCGCCTGCGACCTCGAGCCGTCGGCGGTGCACGCGCGCCATGGCGAGCTGAGGGCGGAGGAGCTGGCGGAGCGGGCGATCCGCCTCGCGGTGCCGGGGCGGGTGCGCGCGATCCGGCGCCACGGCAAGACCGCGTTCGTCGACCTCGCCGACGGCGGCGGCAAGCTCCAGCTCTTCATCCGCACCCCGGCGCTGCCGGAGGACGCGGCGGCGGTGCTCGACGCGCTCGACCTCGGCGACCTGATCGGCGCCGAGGGCACGCTCACGCGCACCCGCGCCGGCGAGCTGTCGCTCGCGGCCGACCGGCTGACCATGCTCGCCAAGGCGCTGCGCCCGCTGCCCGAGAAGTGGCACGGCCTCGCCGACGTCGAGGCGCGCTACCGCCAGCGCTACCTCGACCTGCTGGTCAACCCCGACTCGCGCCGGGTGTTCGAGGTCCGTTCGCGCCTGGTCTCCGGCATCCGGCGCTTCCTCGACGAGCGCGGCTTCCTCGAGGTCGAGACGCCGATGATGCAGCCGATCCCGGGCGGCGCCGTCGCCCGCCCGTTCGTCACCCACCACCACGCGCTCGGCCTCGACCTCTACCTGCGCATCGCGCCCGAGCTGTACTTGAAGCGCCTGCTGGTCGGCGGCGTGCACAAGGTCTACGAGATCAACCGCAACTTCCGCAACGAGGGGATCTCGACCCGGCACAACCCGGAGTTCACGATGCTCGAGCTGTACTGGGCGTGGGCCGACTACCGGGCGATGATCGACTTGACCGAGGAGCTGCTGCTCGCGCTCGCCGACGGCGCGCTCGGCCGCCGCGCGCTGAGCTGGAAGGGGGAGACCATCGACCTCGCCCCGCCGTGGCCGCGGCTGACCATGCGCCAGGCGGTGGCGCGCCACGGCGGCATCGACCCGGCGCGGCTCGAGACCGCCGAGGGGGTGGGCGGCGAGCTCGACCGCCGCGGCGTCGAGCGCCCGCCGGCGCCGACCTACGGCCAGCTCCTGATGGCGCTGTTCGAGGCGGTCGCCGAGCCGCATCTCACGGCGCCGACGTTCGTCCTCGACTACCCGGTCGAGGTCTCGCCGTTCGCGAAGGTGACCCCCGGCGACCCGCGCTTCACCGAGCGCTTCGAGCTCTACCTCGGCGGCATGGAGATCGCGAACGCGTTCTCCGAGCTGAACGACCCCGACGCCCAGGCCGAGCGCTTCCGCCAGCAGCTCGCGGCGCGCGCGGTGGGCGACGAGGAGGCGCACCGCTTCGATCACGATTTCGTCCGCGCCCTGGAGTACGGCATGCCGCCGGCCGGCGGCGAGGGGATCGGCATCGACCGGCTGGCGATGCTGTTCACCGACTCGCCGTCGATCCGCGACGTCATCCTGTTCCCGCTCATGCGCCCGCTGCGGGCGGAGGGCGGGGACGCCGGGAGCGGCGCCGAGGGTGGCGACGACGGGGGCGGCGCCGCCGAGGGCGCCGGGAACGGCACCGGGGACGGCGTCGCCGAGTAGCCGTGGGCACTCCGCGCAACCTGCCTTTTCCGGTTTTTCTGGCGCTGCGCTACTTGAAGAGCACGCGGCGCGACGCGTTCGCCTCGTTCCTGTCGGCGGTGGCGGCGGTCGGAATCGCGCTCGGGGTGGCGGCGCTGATCCTCTCGCTCGCCGCGCTCTCGGGCTTCCAGGCGCTGGTCAAGGGCGAGGTGCTGGCGCGCACGCCGCAGGTCGCGGTCGAGCTGCCGCCGGGCGCCGACGCCGCGGCCGCGCTCGCCACCGCGCGCGCGGTGCGCGGCGTCACCGGCGGGAGCGTGGTGGTG
>CAZNIX010000448.1:0-4048 GCA_964573125.1 uncultured Thermoanaerobaculia bacterium | reverse complement strand
CCCGGCTCGCACAACCTGGCGATGGCGCTGCTCTACGTGTTCGTCGCGCGCATGGGCGCCGCGGCCTCGCTCGCGGCGTTCGCCGAGCAGGCGGTACCGTTCGTCCTCGGCGCCGCGATCTGGATCGTCGTCCACGGCCTCTTCTGCCTCGCCGGCGCGAAGCTCCTGCGCGTCGACATCCACAGCGTCGCGATCGCCTCCGCCGCCAACATCGGCGGCGCCGCCTCGGCGCCGGTGGTCGCCGCCCACCACCGCGAGAACCTGGTCCCGGCGGCGATCCTGATGGCGCTCATCGGCTACGCGCTCGGCAACTACCTGGCGATCCTGACCGGCCACCTGTGCCGGCTGGTGGGCGCGCTCTGACGGTCCTTCCTCCCCTCTCCCGAGTCGGCGTCGGTGGCCGGACCACCCCAGCCCGCGGGCTCGGCTCCGCTGCGGCTCCGCGCTCCTTCGGCCTCATCCCGCCGTCGCGCCACCCGTCGGCGCGCGCCGCCGACGGAGGATCAGCCAGCTCCCCGCCGTCAGCACCAGCACCGCCAGCGCCGCGAGCCCCCAGCGGGTGAGGGTGGGGATGAACGGGACGAAGCGGGTGATGTGCTGGGCGGTCACGAGCTGAGCGACTGGCTGCTGGCCGGGCTGCGGGTCCGGCGTCGGGAACAGCGGGATCGGCTCGGTGATGACGTGGATGTAGACGGCGTCGGGCGGGATGGCCCGGATCGCGGTCTCGACCCGGAGCGGCGTCTGGTTGTAAAGGAACATGCCGGCGCCGAGGTCGAGCTCGAAGAAGACGTCGAAGAAGCTGTCGGCGCGGCCCGCGTTGGCGGCCTGCTCGCAGATGGCGCCGAGGGAGGCGCCGAGACCGCTCGGCGGCAGCGCGGGTCCGCTGCCCAGGCCCTGACCGACGATCAGGGTCACTCCGCCGCCGCTGAGGTCCATCGAGACGATCTCGGTCTGGATCTCGGTGTCGTGCGGCGGGGTGGGCACCGGCCCGAGCCCCGTGCACAGCGCCGTCGGCGGCGCTGCGGCGTTGCGGCCGATCGAGGTCGGCCCGGTCAGGATCATGTTGACGTCGACGTAGCCGTCGAGGTTGTCGTCGTCGGGCGTGTCGAGACCGACGATCGCCCCGGTGGACGGAAAGTCGTCGGTCCCGGCCGGGCAGGCGTCCACGAAGTGGGCTCCGGGGCCGCACTCGCTTTGGGCGACGAGCGGCGCCGCCACAGCCAGGATGCCCGCGCCGAAAGCAGCGACGGTGCGCGCCACGATCGAGCCGTTCATGGTCGTTCCTCCTTCCCTCGCAGTTGCAGTGGACCGAGGACCCCGTAGCCCGGAGCCCGCCCGCCGCAAGCCCGACCGGGCCACCTGCGGGCGGTGCCTGCACCGACCGACCTCCCAAGACACGAGGGCCCTTGGCATCGAACTTCTCTAGATGGTAAACACAAGACCAGCAAAAACGCAAGCAAACAGAGATGATGAAAACCCGTGGGACCCACCGCCCGCGACCATGACGGCCGTGTTACGATCTCTGGGCCATGAGCGCCGCGCCCGCTGCCCAGCCCGAGCCGGATCTGTCGAGCATCGATCCAGGGAATCGCCGCCCGCAGCGCATCGCCGTCATCGCCGGCGACGGCATCGGCAAGGACGTGACCGCGGAGGCGGTCAAGGTCCTCGAAGCGGCGCAGGAGCGCTGGTCGCTGCCGCTCGAGCTGGTCGAGCTGCCGTGGGACGCCGACCGCTACCTCGCGACCGGCGAGACCCTGCCCGCGGGCGCGCTCGAGGAGTTCCGGCGCCGCTACTCGGCGATCCTGATCGGCGCCTACGGCGACCCGCGCGTGCCCGACATGAAGCACGCCGGCGACATCCTGCTCGGCATCCGCTTCGGCCTCGACCTCTACGTCAACTTCCGCCCGATCAAGCTGCTCGACGAGCGGCTCTGCCCGCTCAAGGGGAAGGGGCCGGCCGAGGTCGATCTCGTCGTCTTCAGGGAGAACACCGAGGGCGCCTACGTCGGGATCGGCGGCCAGTTCAAGCGCGGCAGCGCCGACGAGGTGGCGGTGCAGGAGGAGATCCACACCCGCAAGGGGGTCGAGCGCATCGTCCGCGCCGCGTTCGAGTGGGCGGCGGCGCACGGCCGCCGCGAGGTGTGCATGGCCGACAAGTCGAACATCATGCGCCACGGCCACGACCTCTGGCAGCGGGTGTTCGCGGCGGTGGCGGCGGAGTACCCCCAGGTCGCCTCCCGCCACCTGTTCGTCGACGCGCTCGCGATGCAGCTCGTCAGGAAGCCCGAGGAGTTCGACGTCATCGTCACCAACAACCTGTTCGGCGACATCCTCACCGACCTCGGGGCGGCGCTCCAGGGCGGGCTCGGGATGGCCGCCTCGGCCAACCTCCACCCCGGCCGCACCTCGATGTTCGAGCCGGTCCACGGCTCGGCGCCGAAGTACGCCGGGCTCGACCGCGCGAACCCGTTCGGCGCGGTGCTCTCGGCGGGGCTGATGCTCGACTTCCTCGGCCACGCCGAGGCCGCGGCGGCGGTCGAGTCCGCGGTGCGCGACTGCCTCGCCGAGGGCAAGACCACCACCGACCTCGGCGGCGCACTCGGCACGCGCGCGGTCGGCGACGCGCTCGCCGAGCGGGTCGGCGCGCAGGTGCCGAGCCACGCCTGAGTCTCTCAAGGGGCGTCTCGGCGGCGCTGTGTGCCGCCGCGCCCGCGCCCTCGAGGCGCGCGTCATCCTCCTGCCACCGCGCGAGCGCGGTCACGCCCGCCGGGTGTCCGCTTCCGCGACGATCCGATCCTGAAGCCGGTCACTCCGGGCGGCCGCGCCGCGGCCCGGGCTGCCTTCGAGGCCAATCCGCCCATCCGTCCGGCCGCCTGCGGCCGCTGGCACGGCCTTTGTTACGCCCGGTCGGGAACGACCGGAGGACCCCGATCATGCCGATTCTCGACAGCCTGCGCCAGGATTTGCGCTTCGGCCTGCGCGGCCTCGTGCGCCGCCCCGGCTACGCCGCCGCGGCGGTGGCGACGCTGGCGCTCGGCATCGGCGCCACGACCGCGATCTTCACCGTCGTCCACGGCGTGCTGTTCCAGCCGCTGCCGCTGCCCGAGCCCGAGCGGCTGGCGCGGCTGTACCAGGCCTACCCGGAGCGCGGCGAGGAGCGCGGTGCGGTGTCGCAGCTCGACGTCGAGGACTGGGCGCGCGAGGGCGGGGTGCTCGAGGCAGCCGGCCTCTACTCGACGCTCGCCGACGGCCTGACGCTCACCGGAGTCGAGCGCCCCGAGAAGC
Source organism: uncultured Thermoanaerobaculia bacterium (assembly GCA_964573125.1). Taxonomy (GTDB): domain Bacteria; phylum Acidobacteriota; class Thermoanaerobaculia; order Multivoradales; family JBCCEF01; genus CAVSQV01. Next base: position 764 of record CAZNIX010000448.1, on the reverse strand, counting down.
TCCTCACCGCCTATGTCTCGGAGGGCTTTTTCCCGACCCTCGGCCTCGATGCGGCGCACGGACGCACACTCGGGCCCGCCGACGCCCGCGGCGACGACCGCGTGGTCGTGATCGCCCACGGGCTCTGGCAGCGCCGTTTCGGCGGCGACCCGGGGATCGTCGGCCGCAAGCTCGTCCTCGACGGCGAGCCGATGACCGTCGCCGGCATCATGCCGGCCGGGTTCCGCTTCCCCTCGCCGGACGTCGAGGTGTGGGCCCTGCTGTCGTTGATCCCGGAGAGCTCGATCCCGCGCGAACGTTTCGTCCGCTGGCTCGAGGCGGTCGGGCGCCTGGCGCCGGGGGTGAGCGCGGACGCGGCGCGGGACGAGCTGACGGCGGTCGCCGGCCGGCTGGCGGAGGAGTACCCCGACAGCAACGAGGGGGCGACCGCGGTTGCCGTGGCGCCGCTCCGGCGGGAGATGGTCGCCGCCGTGCGGCCGGCGCTCCTTCTGCTCTTCGCCGCGGTCGGAGCGCTGCTGCTGATCGCGTGCGTCAACGTCGCCGGCCTGATGCTCGCCCGCGGCGTGACCCGGCGCGCCGAGCTGGCGGTGCGCGGCGCGCTCGGCGCCGGCCGCGGGCGGCTCGCGCGCCAGCTCCTGGTCGAAAGTCTCCTCGTCGCGCTGCTCGGCGGCGCGTTTGGGACGCTGCTCGCCGCCTGGAGCGTCGAGGGGCTGCTCGGGCTGGCGGCCGACCTGCTCCCGCGCGCGGCCGAGGTCGGGGTCGAC
>CAZNIX010000447.1:0-4062 GCA_964573125.1 uncultured Thermoanaerobaculia bacterium | reverse complement strand
CGCTGGCCGCCGCGCCCGCCGACCCCCGCCGCGCCCGCATCACCGGCTTCCGCGTCGCGGGCGCCGGCGAGGGGCCGCCCCGGCTGCGCTGCGGCGAGCCGCTGACCGTGATCCTCGAGTGGGAGGCCGAGGACCCCGGCCTGCCGTTCCACGCCGGGTTCTCGATCACCCGCCCCGACGGGCTCGAGGTGGCGACGTTCGCCACCCACCTCGACGGCCTCGCGCCGCTCTCCGGCCGCCGCGACTACCGGGTCGAGCTCGAGCTGCCGCGGCTGCCGCTGGTCAAGGGCGAGTTCGAGATCCACGCCTACGTGCTCGACGACAGCGGCCTCTACCTCTTCGACCGCCATCTCGAGAGCCCGGCGTTCTCTGTCACCAGCCCGTCCTACCGCTTCGGGCTGCTCGAGGCGGAGCACCGCTGGCGGACGACGGCCGTGCCGGAGCCCGCGGCGCTCGCGGTGGGCGTCGGCGGCGGGTAGCGGCGCTCCGCTCCACGGGCGGGTCAGGGGGCGGCCAGGGAGTCGACGGCAGCCAGGGCTTCGGCCCCGGGATCGAATCCCAGGGCGGCCAGGTCGTCCGCCAGGTGGGCGACGCGGTGCGCGCCCGGGATCGGAACCACCCCGCGCCCGAGGTGCCAGGAGAGCACCAGACGGGCCGGGCTCACCCCCATCCCCTCCGCCAGCTCGACCAGCCGGGGGTGCAACAGCGCCGCGCCGCCGCCGAGCGGGGAGTGGGCCATGACCCGGACGCCCCGCCGCCGGCACCAGCCGACCAGCTCGCGCCGCGGCTCGAGGGGGTGGATCTCGGCCTGGACCACGGCGGGCGGCTCGAATCCCGCGCCGGCGAGCCGCTCGAGCTCCTCGACGCCGACGTTGGCGAGCCCGACGGCGCCCACCTTCCCCCGCCGGCGCAGCTCGAGCATCGCCTCCCAGGTCTCCGCCAGCGCCACGTCGCCGAGCGCGACCCCGCCGCCGGCGTCGCGGGGGACCGCCGCCGCCTCGCGCCGTTCGAGATCCCACTCCGGCGCCACCTCGAGACCCGGCCGGTGGCGCCACGCCGCGGGCGAGTGCACGAGGTAGAGGTCGAGACGCTCGACCCGCAGCCGCCGCAGCGAGCCCTCGCAGGCGGCGACGACGTGCCGGAACGCGTGGTTCGTCCGCCAGACCTTGCTCGCCAGGACGACCTCGCCGCGCCGCCCCGAGGCCTCGACGAGGGCGCCGAGCAGCGGTTCGGTGCCGTAGACCTCGGCGGTGTCGAACAGGCGGCAGCCGAGGTCGAGCGCGGCCGCGATCGCCGGTCCGAGGTCGACCAGCCGCCGGCCGCGGACGGGCGAGCACCCGAGGCCGAGGGGCGGCAGCTCGATCCCGCTCAAGCCGGCCGCTCCGCGGCGTCCCCGAGCAGCTCGGTGAACGCCGCGACCAGCGCGCGGCGGGTCTCCTCCTCGGAGAACCGCGCGACGCTCGCCCGCGCCCGCAGGCGCATCGCCACGAGCTCCGGGCTGCCCCGATCGAACGCCGCCATCGACTCGCAGGTCTTCTCGACCAGCGCGTAGACGTGGTGGTTGGGGAAGACGTAGGCGCCGGCGTCCGGGGCGAGGAAGTCCCGGCCGCCGACCGCCTCGTAGCAGATCGGGACGCAGCCGGCGGCCATCGCCTCGGGCACCGTGGTGTTGAACGCCTCGTGGGAGTTGAGGTTGACCAGGAGCGCGGCCTCCGCCATCAGTTCCGCCACCTGCCGGTGGTCGAGTCCCGCCAGCTCCTGCAGCCGCCACCCCGGGGCCTGCTCCTCGATGTAGCGGCGCACCAGCTTGGTGAAGATGTCGTAGTCGGGGAACCCGGCCCGGCGGTACTCCTGCTTCGCCGCGAGCAGGACGAGCCGCCGGCGCGGCCGCGTCCGGATCTCCTCCTCGGTGCGGAAGAAGTAGGGCGCGACGCAGGGGGGGACGACCCGCGCCGGGAGTCCGAAGTGGCGCGCCACGACCTCCGCCGCGTGGGGGAGGACGGCGAGCGCGAACTCGAACCCGAGGTCGGGATAGCGGAACGCCCGCTCGTGCCCGGCGAGGATCAGGAAGCTCCCCTGCACGAACACCCCCCAACGGCAGCGCCAGAGCGTGCGCGGCGCCTCGGCGGCGAGGATCTCCGGCACCACGATCACGTCGGCGGTGCCGGCGTCGGCGGGGAGCCGGTCGAGGTACTCGACCGGCACGTCGCCCTCGAGCCAGGGGAGCCGGAACGGGGCGCGCCGGTGCAGGACCCGGGCGTCGAAACCCGCGCCGCGCAGCAGGTCCACGTGGCGGTAGAGCAGCCCGACGCCCCAGCTCGGCTCGGCGTAGTCCGGGACCAGGTAGAAGATGCGGGGGGTCGCGGGGGAGCTCAACGGGGGCCGTGGGACGTCCGGCGTCTCGGAGTCGGCGGTGGGGCGGCTCGGCGTCAGCGTCGCAGCGCGTAGATGCAGTGGCGGCAGATGAAGTCCTGCGGCGCCTCCTCCATGCCGTAGAGCCAGCGCCGGTAGAGGGACATCTGCGGCCCGCCGAGGATCTCGCTCAGGGTTTCGGTGTGGAGGTCGCCGATCACGTACTGGTCGAAGTAGTCCTGGCAGCAGAGCACGCACTTGCCGTGGGGGGTGACGTGCACCCACTGCACGGGCCGCGAGCCGGTCTGCTCGCAGCCGCGCAGCCGCTGGAGCGGCGCGCCCGGGCGCAGGCCGATCGCGACGTTGCCCGCGCGGTCCATCACCTCGTAGTACTTGACCGCGAAGCGGCTGCCCGCGTAGCGCTCGCGGATCGCCTCGAAGTCGCCCCGGTGGTCGTCGTCGCCCTGGCCGAGGACCGCGATCTCCATGGTCTCGGCGAGCGGCCGGTCGCGGATGTACTCGAGGTTCTTGAGCACGATCGGGAGGTGGTCGCCGCGGCGGTCGGCGGCGTAGCGCTCGCGGTCGAGGGTCGAGAGGTTGATCGAGAGGTACTTCAGCCCGCCGAGCGCGAGGAGCGCGTCGACCCGCGAAGGGATGAGGCCGGTCGCGTTCGTGAGCACCGCCGGCGGCAGCCCGTGCCGGCGCAGGATCGCCACCTGCTCGACGAAGCGCTTGTCGATCGTCGGCTCGTTGTAGTGGATCATCGACACGCCTTCGATCGTGTCGCGGTGGTCCGCGAGCTGCTCGACCACCCGCTCGTAGAAGTCGAGCGGCATGAAGTACGGCTCGCGGGGGTGGGTCGAGACCGGGCAGAAGTAGCACCCCTGGTTGCACGAGGTGTTGGCCTCGAGCGAGACGTACTTCAAGCGGAAGCGGCTCGCGAGGTCGGGCTCGTTTTCGACCAGCCAGCCGTCGGCGAGGAGGGCGGAGCGCAGCTCCGGCGCGATCGCCGCCACCGGAGCCCCGCCGAGCGCGACCGCGCGCAGCTCGCCGTAGCCCGGGTCGCCGGCGCGCAGGTCGCGGTCGGTCAGGGGGTTGTAGAGCCGTGCCGGCTCGACGTGCAGGTAGGGCTCGGCGATCGCGTCCACCAGCTCGCGCGCGCCGGGCGCCGCCCACTTCGCGTCGACTTTCAGCTCCACGGTCATCCCCAGGGCTCCTCCGGGCGTCCGGCGCGCACGCCGTCATCGGAGTATATCGGCACGGCCGCGGCGGCGGGTCCCTCCGGTCGCCGGCGATCACCACCGAGATCGGGTTGGGTGCGGTGTACTCCCGGCGCACGCGGCCGGGCGCCAACTAGGTGCGCACCCACCCGCTAGAATCGGCCGGGATGATTCCGATCGCCGGCCGCGTGATCGGCGCATGGGCGGCGTTTGCGACGGCGGCCGCCGGCCGTGGAGGCTCGCCGTGAGCGCCGCCTCGTGAACGGAGCCGTCGCGCTGGTCGCGGTCGCGCACCGCTCGGCCGGCTTCCTGCCGGCGGCGGTGGCGAGCTTCCGCGCCGAGGCGCGCGCCGCCGGCGCCGAGCCCGAGGTCGTGGTCGTCGACCACTCGGAGGACCCGGCCGAGGTCGAGCGCCTGGCCGCCTGCGCGCCCGACCGCCTGCTCGCGCGCCCCAACCTGGGCTACGCCGCCGGGGTCAACGCCGGCCTCG
>CAZNIX010000446.1:0-4088 GCA_964573125.1 uncultured Thermoanaerobaculia bacterium | reverse complement strand
CGCAGGCGCGCCGCGGCGGCGGTGGCGTGGCCGCCGCCGCCCGCGAACTCGGCGAGCAGGCGGCCGAGGTCGATCCCCGGCGCGCCGCCGCGGGCGATCACGGTCACCGCGTCGCGCTCGCCGAACAGCGCGAAGAGAAGCGGCAGCTCGAACAGCTCGAGGCAGCGGCTGGCGAGCGGCGCCAGCTCGTCGACGTACTCCCCGAGCTCGATCGCGATCAGCCCGACCCGGTGGCCGTGGACGCGGTGGACGCCGAGCGCGCGGGTCATGCGGTGCAGGATCTCGAGGTGGCGGGGGTCGAGGCTCGAGACCGCGAAGCGGCGCACCGCGGCGAGGTCGCCGCCCTGCTCGAGCAGCCAGCCGGCGGCCTCGAAATCGCGCCGCGAGGTGGTCGCGTGGGTGAGCGAGCCGGTGTCCTCGTAGATCCCCATCAGGAGCACGGTCGCCTCGTTCGCCGGCACGCCGAGGCCGCGCCGCCGCAGCTCCTCGACCATAAGGGTCGCGGTACAGCCGACCGCGGGGTCGACCACGCCGCCGGCGATCTCGAGGTCGCCGGCGGCCGGCGGGTGGTGGTCGTAGGCGATGCGCTCGATGCCCGGATCGGCGGTCAGCCAGCGCGCGACGATGCCGAGCCGGTGCGGCTGGCGGGTGTCGCACAGGACGACGCGGGTGAGCGCCGCCGGGTCGATCTGCTTGCGCTTGACCTCGTCGAGGACGATCAGCTCGGTGGCGAGCATCCGGCGCAGTGACTCCTCGCGCGAGCCGGGGAAGAACAGCGCCGCGCCGGGGTGGAGGCGGCGGGCGGCGATCATCGACGCGAAGGCGTCGAAATCGGCCCCGACGTGGGTGGTGATGAGTTCCATGGTCCCGCCCTCGACCAATTGTAGCGGGGACCGCCCTCGCCACTTGGCACCGCGGGCCCCCACCCCCGGGGCGGGCCGTGGCCTCTCCCCGGGGGACCGGGGCGCGCTCAGAGAACTTCGAGGGGACGCGCGCCCCTGCTCTTCGCTTCGCACGGCTCCCTGCGGTGCACTTCGCAGGGGCTTGCCCGTGCTCGCTCAGGGCTCCCCCGGGGAGAGGCCACGGCCCACCCCTGCCCCCCGCCGACCGAGCGACGGCTCATGCGGTAACTGATCGAAGAGAGGGCGGGACCATTCCGTGAGAGGTGGTGGTCGAAGACGGGGAGGCCGTTCCGTGGGTCTCCCTCCCAGGGACGCCAGACCGCGCGCTCAACGGAGCGGCCCGGAAGAGCGAGGCGGGAGCGCGCGCGGGCTGACGAGGCGCCGGCCGACTCCCACTCGCACACTCGAAGCCGGCGCCGTGCCCTGGCAGGGAGACCCACGGAACGGCCGGAGGTGCCGTAGTCCTCGAGCCGGCGCCGTGCCCTGGGAGGGAGACCCACGGAACGGCCGGAGGTGCGAGGTAAAAAGAGGGCGTCAGTGGAGCCAGGGCCCGCGGTCGTCGCCGCGGACGACGCGGAAGCCGCGCTTCTTGCGCTCGCGCTCGAGGCGCCGTTGGAGATGGCGCTGGCGGAGGCGGAGCCAGGCCTGGCGGAGGCCGCGGGCGGGGCCGCCGTGGCGGAGGACGGCCCAGGTGATGGCGACCGCGGCGCAGATGCCGGCGAAGCCGGGGAGGTCGCGGGTGCCGAGGAACGCGATGAAGGCGAACAGGATCTCGATCCACAGAAACCAGCGGGCGCGCAGAGGCAGGACGAAGAAGAGGTAGATCGTGGCGTCGGCGTAGAGGGTGGCGAACGCGGCGATCAGGATCGCGATCAGCGTGCGCTGACCCTGCATGATCAGGTACGGCGGGCCGAGCGGTAGGCCGAGCAGGCGCAAGGTCAGGTCGACCGCCACTGCGGCCAGCGCGGCGCCGACGACCGCCCAGGCGAGCGTGCGCCAGAAGCGCTTGCGGCCGAGCCGCCCGAAGACGTCCTTGCCGAACCAGAACAGGATCAGCAGCTCGAGCAGGATCCAGAGGGTGGGGGCGCCGTAGCCGGTGAACGCGTAGGTGGCGAGTTGCCAGACGAAGCCGGAGAGCCAGACCGCCGAGGTCAGGCGCAGGAGCAACAGCGCGCCGCCGGTCAGGACGTCGATCGAGAAGGTGGCGAAGACCACCGCCAGGAGCACGATGACGTCGCGCGGCACCGGACCGGAGAGCCCGCCCAGCCCGCCCGCGAGCGGTCCCCGGCTCATCGGCTGCCGTCCGTACACCATCGCCCGCTACCCGCACCGCCGCTCGAAATCGCGCAGCAGCGCGGCCAGCGCCTCGACCCCGGCACGCGGCATGGCGTTGTAGAGCGAGGCGCGCAGGCCGCCGACCGCGCGGTGGCCCTTGAGCTGGATGAGGCCGGCGGCTTCGGTCTCGGCGAGCAGGCGCCGCTCCAGCTCCGCGCTCGGCAGGCGGAACGTGACGTTCATCCGCGAGCGGCTCGCCGGCTCGGCGGTACCTCGATAGAAGCCGGTGCCTCGATCGAAGCCGTCGCCGCGGTGGAAGCCGCCGGCGTCGAGGATCTCGTAGAGGACGGCGGCGCGCTCCTCGGCGGCGCGCTCCATCGCGGCGACGCCGCCCTTCGCCTCGACCCAGCGGCAGCACAGGCCGAGGACGTAGATCGCCCAGCACGGCGGGGTGTTGTAGAGCGAGTTCGCGGCGGCGTGGCGGCGGTAGTCGAGCATCGAAGGAAGATCGTCGGGGGCGCGCGCGAGGAGATCCTCGCGCACGACGACCAGGGTGACGCCGGCCGGGCCCAGGTTCTTCTGCGCCCCGGCGTAGAGCACGCCGACGCGCTCCCAGGGCACCGGCCGCGCGAGCACGTCCGAGGAGGCGTCGACGACCAGCGGCACCGCGCCGGCGTCCGGCAGCTCGCGCCACTGGGTGCCGACGATCGTGTTGTTCGAGGTCACGTGGACGTAGGCGGCGCCGGGGTCGAGGTCGATCTCGTCCAGCCGCGGCAGGCGCGCGAAGCTCTCGGCCTCGGTCGAGGCCGCGACCCGCGCCGTGCCCACGCGGCGCGCGTCGGCGAGCGCCTTCTGCGCCCACACGCCGGTGAGGAGGTAATCCGCGCTGGCGCCGGCCCCCCCATCGACACCGAGCAGGTTCATCGGCGCCATCGCGAACTGCAGGCTGGCGCCGCCCGGGAGCAGCAGCACGGCGAAGCCCGCGGGCACCGCCAGCAGGCGCCGCAGCGCCTCGAGCGCCTCGCCGTGGATCGCCTCGTACTCCGGCGAGCGGTGGCTCATCTCCGCGACCGAGAGCCCCCGCCCGCGCCAGTCGAGCAGCTCGTCGCGCGCCTGCTCGAGCACCTCGACCGGCAGCGCCGCGGGGCCGGCGCCGAAGTTGAACACCCGGCGCTGGGTCTCTCTCATTCGGGGGTCTCTCTCACGAAGCGGCACCGCCGGCGAGCGCGCCCGCCGCCACCGGCGCCGGCGCGGGCTCGAACTCGTGGACGAGCAGGCCCGAGCGCAGCTTGGGCTCGAACCAGGTCGATTTCGGCGGCAGCACGCGGCCGGCGTCGGCGACCGCCATGAGCTGCTCGACGGTCAGCGGGTGGAGCGCGAACGCCGCGCCGCCGCCGCGGGCGTCGACCCGCCGCGCCAGCTCGGCGGCGCCGTGCGCCCCGCCGACGAACTCGATCCGCTCCGAGGTGCGCGGGTCGGCGATGCCGAGGATCGGTCCGAGCACCAGCTCCTGGAGGATCGCGGCGTCGAGCGCGGCGACCGGGTCGGGGTCGGCGAGCCGCGCGGGCGGCGCCGTGAGGGTGCGCCAGCGGCGGTCGAGGTAGAGCCCGAAGCGGCCGCGACCGGGCGGCTCCGCGGGGGCCTCCTCCGACACCGCCATCGCCGCGCCGACCCGGTCCAGGAACTCCTCGAGGGTCAGCCCGGCGAGGTCGCGCACCACCCGGTTGTAGGGGAGGATCGTGAGCTCTCCGGCGGGGAAGAGCGCGGCCAGGAAGTGGTCGACTTCCCGGCTCCCGGCCGCGCCGGGCCCCGGCCCGGCCGCCGCCGGCCACGCCGCGCGCGCCTCGCTGTAGGCGGCGGCGCGGTGGTGGCCGTCGGCGATGTAGAGCGCGGGCACGGCGGCGAACGCCG
>CAZNIX010000445.1:2760-4098 GCA_964573125.1 uncultured Thermoanaerobaculia bacterium | reverse complement strand
CGTCGAGCAGGAGCACCGCGTGCGGGCTCTGGTGGACCGCCTCGGTGAGGAGGCCCCCGCGGTCGTAGCCGACGTAGCCGGGCGGCGCGCCGACCAGCCGCGACACCGTGTGGCGCTCGCGGTACTCGCTCATGTCGAAGCGCAGGAACGCGATCCCCAGGACTTCGGCGAGGCGCTTCGCGGTCTCGGTCTTGCCGACCCCGGTCGGGCCGGTGAGCAGGAACGAGCCGACCGGTTTTTCAGGCTCGCGCAGCCCTGCGCGGGCGACCTGGATCGCGGCGACCAGGCGGTCGATCGCCTCGTCCTGGCCGAAGACCGACCGCTTCAGCTCGTCGCCGAGGCGCGCGAGGCGCTCGCGGTCGTCGCTCTGGACCGTGCGCGCCGGCACCCGCGCCATGGTCGCGAGCACGCGCTCGACGTCGGGCACGCCGACCCGCCGGCGCCCAGCGAGCGCGCCGGCGGCGCCGGCCTCGTCCATGACGTCGATCGCCTTGTCCGGGTTGCGGCGGTCGCGCAGGTGGCGCTCGGCCAGCTCGGCGGCGGCGTGGAGCGCGGGCAGCGTGTAGCGCACGCCGTGGTGTTCCTCGTAGCGGCCGCGCAGCCCCTCGAGGATCGCCACCGTCTCGCCGAGCGGCGGCTCGGCGATCTCGATGCGCTGGAACCGGCGCGCCAGCGCGGCGTCGCGCTCGAACCCCTGGCGCAGGTCCTCCCAGGTGGTGGCGCCGATGCAGCGGAGCTTGCCCGCGGCGAGCGCGGGCTTCAAGAGGTTGGAGGCGTCGAGCGTGCCGCGGCCGGCGCTGCCGGCGCCGACCACGGTGTGGATCTCGTCGATGAAGAGGATCGGGCTTGCGAGGTCTCCGAGCGCGGCGAGCACGGCCTTCAAGCGGTGCTCGAAATCGCCGCGGTAGCGGGTGCCGGCGACCAGCGCTCCGAGGTCGAGCCGGAAGACGCGCGCGGCGCGGAAGCGCTCGGGGACCTCGCCCTCGGCGATCTTGAGCGCGAGCCCCTCGACCAGCGCGGTCTTGCCCACCCCGGGATCGCCGACGTAGAGCGGGTTGTTCTTCCTCCGGCGCTGGAGCACGTGGAGGGTGCGCTGCAGCTCGCGCTCGCGGCCGATCAGCGGGTCGATCGCGCCGGCGCGGGCGAGCGCGGTCAGGTCCTGGGTGAACGCCTCGAGCGCGTCGCCGCCGCGCGGGGCGCGCCCAGGCTCCTCGCCGTCGTCGCCGGCCGGCAGCGGCTCGAGCCCGCCGGCGCCGCCGGCGCCGAGCGAGCGGAGCTTGGACACCCCGTGGGCGAGATAGCTGACGACGTCGAGCCGGGTCACGCCCTGCTCGTCGA
>CAZNIX010000445.1:0-2750 GCA_964573125.1 uncultured Thermoanaerobaculia bacterium | reverse complement strand
GGGCTCGAAGAACATCGCGGCGAGGAAGTCCTCGCCGGTGATCTCGCGCCGGCCGGCGCTCTCGGCGTGGGCGCCGGCGCGCGCGAGCGTGCGCTGGAGCGCGAGCGACAGCCGCGGCTCGAGGCCGGCGCCCGGCACCCGCGGCAGCTCCTGCGCGAGGTAGGCGGCGAGGCGGTCGCGCAGGCGCTCGGGGTCGGCGCCGGCGTGGCGCAGGATCTGGACCGCGTCGTCGTCGAGGGTGAGGGCGTGGAGCAGGTGCTCCATGCCCGTGTACTCGTGCCCGAGCCGCGCCGCCTCGCCGGCGGCGACGGTGAGCGAGATCTCGAGGTCCTGCGACAGCCTCATCGTCCTTCCGCCTCCCGGCGGCCCTCGGCCTCGATCGTCAGCATCAGCGGCATCCCCTGCGCGCGCGCCTCGGCGGTGACCTCGGCGACCTTGGTCTCGGCGACCTCCTTGGGGTAGACCCCGGCCACCCCCAGGCCTTTGTGGTGCACCTGCAACATGACGTGCGTCGCCTCGGGGGGCGACTTGTGGAAGTGCGCGACCAGCACGTGGACGACGAACTCCATGGTCGTGTAGTCGTCGTTGTGGAGCAACACCTTGAACCGCCGCGGCCGCTTCACCCGCGGCCGGCGCTCGGTGGCGAGGTCCCCCTCGCGCTCGGGGTCGAGCGGGTCGAGGGGATCGAGCGGGTCGAGCGGGTCGAGGTCGGAGCCGGCCATCGCCTCAACAGGCTACGCGGTGGCCGGCGCCGGAGCAAGGGCCGCCGCGCTCGCGGCGCCGGCCGGGCGGGACGGGGCTACGGTGGGCCGACTCCGGACGGCCGGCGGCGGGCTCCGCGCCGCCGGATGGACGGTCGACGTCGATGAGGGCGAGCGGGCCACGGCCCACGGCTCCTGCCCATCGAGGGGTGGACTCGGTGCCCGGCTCAGGCCCGCGGTGGCGGCTCTCGGCCCGTGGTCTTCCGGTACAGCTCGCGCACCGTGGCGAAAGTGTCGGCGTCGGTGGCGGTCTTGTCGTCGCGGTAGCGGAGGACGCGGGCGAAGCGCAGCGCCAGGCCGCCGGGGTAGCGCGGGCTCGCCTGGAGGTCGTTGAACGCGACCTCGACCACCAGCTCGGGGCGGGCGTGGACGGTCCAGCGGTCGCGGCCGATCTCGCGCGCCTGGATCTCCCGCGTCTGCCATTCGAGGAGTCGGTCGGTCAGCCCCTTGAAGGTCTTGCCGAGCATGACGAAGCCGCCGCGCTCGGCGTCGCGGGCGCCGAGGTGGAGGTTGCTGAGCCAGCCCTGGCGCCGGCCGTGGCCCCATTCGGCGGCGAGCACGACGAGGTCGAGGGTGTGCGTCGGCTTGACCTTGAGCCAGGCCGCGCCGCGGCTGCCGGCGGCGTAGGGGGCGGCCGGGTCCTTCGCCATCACCCCCTCGTGGCCGCGATCGAGCGCGGCGCGCAGGAAGGCCTCGGCGGCGGCGGGATCGGCGGTGACCAGGTTCGGCACCACGACCCCGGCCGGCGCGCCGCCGGCCGCGCCCACGCCCGAGACGGCGCCGGCGAGGTCCGCCAGCGCGCCGAAGCGGCGCCGCTGCGGCTCGTCGAGCAGGTCGGCGCCGTCGAGGTGGAGGAGATCGAACCAGAACGTCGAAAGCGGCAGCTCCTCCCGCATCCGCTCGACGTCGAGCCGGCGGCCGAAGCGGCGCATGGTGACCTGGAACGGGTGCGGCGTGCCCCCCGGGCGGAGCGCGATCACCTCGCCATCGAGGATCGCCGCGCGCGCGGGCAGCGCCCGTGCCGCACCGACCACCTCGGGCACCGCGGCGGTGACGTCGTGCAGGCTGCGGGAGAACACCCGCACCTCGTCGCCGCCCTTGTGCACCTGCACCCGAGCGCCGTCGAGCTTGTGCTCGAACGCGCCCTCGCCGAGCCGCCCGAGCGCGTCGCCGACCCCCTCGGCGGGCTGGGCGAGCATCGGCGAGAGCGGCCGGAACAGCTCGAGCGCGAAGCGCCCGAGCCCGGCCTCGCCCTCGGCGAGCGCCGCCCGCGCCACCGCCGGCAGGTCACCGGCGAGCATCGCCGCCCGCCGTACACGCTCAAGCGGAAGCCCGGCTGCCGCCGCCACCGCCTCGGCGACCAGCCCCTCGAGCGCCCCCTGGCGCAGCTCGCCGACCATCAGGCGGACGAGGAAGCGCTGCTCCTCGGCGGTCGCGCGCCCGAGCAGCACCCCCAGCCGCTCGGCCCTCTCCCGCTGCGAGCCGGGCCCGGAGGCGGCGGCGATCGCGGTGCACGCGGCATCGACCTCGGCCAGGTTGAGCGCCGGCTCGCGCGCCGGCTCGACCTCCATCGCCGCCCGCAGCGCCGCCGGTCCGACCCCGATCCGCCCCTGCGGGAGCTGGCCCGAGAGGTAGGCGACCGCGGTTGCCGCCTCGGCGGGTGCGGCTTGGCGCAGGAGATCGGCGAGCAGCCCGACCTTGGCCTTCTTCCCGCGTACCTCGGCGACTCGAGCAGAGGTTTCGACCAGTTCGGACAGGCGCATGAGGCGAGCGGGAGCCTCGAAGTGCCTAATCGCCGAAGGTCGCGCCCACCTCGGTCGACCGGCCGAGGTCGGCGTCGTCTTCGCTCGAGCCGAGGATCAAGGGCGGCTCGGCGCCCGGGGAACCGTTGGCGTCGCCCGCGCCCCCGGTTTCGCCCGAGCGTCGCCCGCTGCGCCGGCGGCCGCCGCGGCGGCCGCGCCGGCGGCGCGACCTCGCCACCCCGTCCTC
>CAZNIX010000444.1:0-4099 GCA_964573125.1 uncultured Thermoanaerobaculia bacterium | reverse complement strand
TCTCGAACGCGCCGAGCACGTCCAGGGCGGAGACGGCGCCGCTCCCGGCGCCGCCGCTCCCCGCGGTCTCGCCCGTCCCCGACCGCGCGCTCGACTGGCTGGTTTCGCCCTCGCCGCTGCTCCTGCCCGCGGCGGGCCGGCGCGCCGAGGAGCCGCCGCTCACCGCCTACGCCACGTTCCGCGCCGCCGCCCCGGCCGGCATCGGCCTCCACGCCGCCGCGATCGACCCCACGAGCGGCGCGGTCTACGGCCCCTGGTCGTGCCCCGACCCGCCGCCGCCCGGGTACTGACCTGACCACCCAGAGGCTCGGCGGGCCGCCGGTGGCACCCAACCCCTCCAAGGGGCAAGGAGGTCCGTCCCGTGGGCGCTCCTCCCAGGCAGCCCTGAGCAAGCGCAGCGCAAGCTTTCACAGAAGTCAATAGAGACACCCGCGCGCAGCGAAGAGCAGGCGCGAGCAACGCCCCTGAAGCCCCGAAAGCGAGCGCCGGTGCCGGGGAGGAGCGCCCACGGTACGGACCGGCCCTCCATCCACCGAAAAGCGAGCGCCGGTGCCGGGAGGAGCGCCCACGGGACGGACCGGCGGGGACGCACGACCGGTTTGCGGGATAGAATGGACTCGAAACCGACAGGCCCGACAGGAGGTGAGCCATGAGAAGGACCGTACTCGGCCTCGCCCTGGCGAGCCTGCTGGCGCTCGGCGGCCCGGCGCTCGCGGAGATCTGCACCATCGACGCCGTGCCGGCGGCCACGCTGCTCGTGCCCTACTTCGAGGTCGAGCTCGACGACGACGCCGGCCGGACGACGCTGTTCTCGATCAACAACGCGTCGTCGTCGTCCGTGCTCGCCCACGTCACCCTCTGGACCGACTGGTCGATCCCGACCATCGACTTCGACGTCTACCTGACCGGGTTCGACGTCCAGACCTTCAACCTGCGCGACTTCTTCGCCACCGGCGTGCTGCCGCAGACCGCGCCGGACGACGCGTTCAGCAACCTGGGGCTGTTCTCGCAGCCGCACGTCGTCTACCCGGGCTGCGCCGGGAACCTGCCGATCGGCAACCTGCCGCCGATCCTGCGCGAGCTGATCACCCAGGCCCACACCGGCCAGCCGGTCAGCTTCTTCGGCGGCCTGTGCGCCGGCCAGCCCTACGGCGACGGCGTCGCCCGGGGCTACGTCACGATCGACCAGGTCTTCGCGTGCAGCACGCTGTTCCCGAACTCGCCGGGCTACTTCGGTCCGGGCGGCGTCGCGGGCGACCTCAACGTCCTCTGGGGCGACGTCTTCTACGTGGATCCGAGCAACGACTTCGTCCAGGGCGAGACCGCGGTCCACGTCGAGGCGGCGCCGTTCGGCTTCTTCGCGCCCGGCGACTACACGTTCTACGGCCGGTACGTGGCGTTCACGGCGGTCGATCAGCGCGAGCCGCTGGCGACCACGTTCGGCACGCGCTTTGTGACCGGCACCGCGTTCGACGGCGGCACCGACGTCCTCTGCTGGCGCGACTCGAAGGCGGACCCGAACCCGCGGATCTGCAACACCGGGCCGCCGCCGCCGATGCCGCTGAGTCAGACGCAGGTGGTGATCTTCGACGAGGAGGAGAACGCCCAGCAACCGATCCAGCCGCCGCCGATTTCTCCTCTGCCGCCAGCGGTCGATTTCGTACCCTGCCCGATTGAGACCCAGCGGATCGAGGTCGGCGAGGAAGCGCTCGAGACGACGTTCTCGAACGGCTGGCTCTACCTCAACCTGAACACCTCGACGGGTGCCCCCGTGGATCCCTTCGCCCAGGCCTGGGTGAGCACGGTCATGAGCGCCGAGGACCGCTACAGCGTAGGTTTCGACGCCATCCAGTTCGACAGCGCCTGCGACCCGAACGCCGTGATCCTCGGTCTGCCCCCGGGGTGACCCGCTGACCGCCGGCCGGGCCCCGGCCGCGCGCGGGCGCCCGGGCCGGCGGTCTCCCGGCGACGTTGCGTGATCCCCGGCACGGGGCCGGCCGCGCCGCCGCCCGCCGAGGGGCCCCGGCATCGCGGCCGGGATCTCCCTCGCCCGTCGCCGCGATCGACTCCGCGGACAGCGCCGTGCGCGGCTGCGGTTACCGGCCAGCGCCACCGCGCCCCCGCGTGCCAAGCCGCCGGCCGCGCGGTGCCGATCGCCGCCGGCGGCATCGACTCGGCCGCCGGGGCCTACCGCCGCCTCTACGCCGGCCGCTAAGATGCCGCCCGTGCCCGTCGAGCTGTCGGTCGTCATCCCGGCCTACAACGA
The DNA here is from genome assembly GCA_964573125.1 of uncultured Thermoanaerobaculia bacterium. GTDB lineage: Bacteria > Acidobacteriota > Thermoanaerobaculia > Multivoradales > JBCCEF01 > CAVSQV01. The sequence goes on along the minus strand of CAZNIX010000444.1, from coordinate 1,833 downwards.
GGCGCGGCGGCTGGGGTCGACGCTCGACCGGATCGCCGCCTACCTCGGCGGGCGCGGCGTCGGTCACGAGATCGTGGTCGTCGACGACGGCTCGACCGACGGCACCGCCGAGCTGGTCGCGACCCACCCGGCGCCCGGGCTGCGCCTCATCCGCCGGCCGGAGAACCGGGGCAAGGGCGCGGCGCTGCGCGCCGGGGTCGCCGCCGCCGGCGGCGCGCGCGTGCTGCTCACCGACGCCGACCTCTCGACCCCGATCGCCGACCTCGAGCGGCTCGAGCCGCGGCTCGCGGCCGGCGCCGACCTCGTGCTCGGGAGCCGCGCCGCCCGGGGCGCCCGCATCGACCGCCACCAGCCGCTCTACCGCGAGCTGATGGGCAAGACCTTCAACAAGATCATCGGCCTGCTCGGCGTGCGCGGGATCGCCGACACCCAGTGCGGGTTCAAGCTGCTGTCCGGCGCGGCGGCGCGCGACCTCTTCCCCCGGCTGACCATCGACGGGTTCGCCTGGGACGTCGAGCTGGTGTGGCTGGCGCGTCGGCGCGGCTTCCGGGTCGAGGAGGTCGGCGTGAGCTGGGCCGACTCCGCCGACTCGCGGGTCCACCCGGTGCGCGACGCGGCGGCGATGCTCCGCGACGTCGTGCGCCTGCGCCGGCGCCACCGGCGGCGGGGCGGCTGAGACCGTGTTCGAGCGGCAGGTTGCCCGCCACGGCGGGCGCATCCGAGGGGGCCGCCGGCGGGGGCGCGCGGACAGGCACTCGTGGGGCGCCCGGAACGAGCCGGGCCGGCGATTCCATGGCCCGGGCCCTCGCACCACAACGACACTGGCCGCGAGCACCGCACGCCGATGACGCTCAACCCGCTCCTCCCGGTCTTGGTGGCTGCGAGCCTCGCCGGTCTCCTCTGGCGTCGCCGCGCCGATCGCGGCCGGGACACCGCCGCCGGCCGGCGGCCTTCTACCGCCGGGGCAGCGTGGACGGCGGTCGGGCTCGCCGCCACCGCGCTCCTCTGGCCCGCGCTGAGGCTCCCCGACGGCGTGCCGAGCCCGGCCGCTCTGCTCGAGCGCCATCCTCCCTGGCAGGGTGCGCTCGACCCCGGGACCCGAGGCCCGACCGTGGCGGCCGGCGCGCCGGCCGCCGCGGCCGCCGCTGACCTGGCGGCCCCCGGTGACGCCGGCGGCGCCGGTGTCACCGCCGGACGCTCGGTTGGCAATCCCGCGCTCGCCGACGTCGTCTACCAGATCGAGCCCTGGCTGCTCCACCTCCGGCGCGAGCTGCGCGCCGGCCGGGCGCCGTTCTGGAACCCCCACCAGTACGCCGGCGCGCCGTTCTGGAGCAACGGCCAGTCGGCGCCGCTGTTCCCGCTCCACCTGCTGTTCGCGGCGCTGCCGCTCCCGGCCGGCCTGGTGCTGCTGCCGTGGCTCAAGGTGATGATCGCCGGGCTCGGGGCGCGGGCGCTCGCGCGCGCGCTGGGGCTGTCGGCGCCGGCGGCGCTCTTCGCCGGGCTGGTCTACCCGCTCACCGGCATGCTCGCCGGCTTCGTGCTCTACCCGATGGGGAGCGCGCTCGCGCTGGTCCCGTGGGTGCTGTGGGCGGTCGAGCGCCTGGCCGCCGGGCGCTCGGGGCCGCTGCCGCTCGCGGCGGCCGGCGGCCTCCAGCTCCTCGCCGGCCACCCCGAGACCGCGCTCCACACCGCGCTCCTCTCCGGGCTCTACCTGCTGGTGCGCGGGGCGGCCCACGCGCCGCCGGCGGGAGCGGACGCGATCGCCCTCGCGGAGGCGCCGGGACCGGCCGCCGGTCCACCGGCCGGGGCGAGCGCGCCGGTCCTGGCATCGGC
>CAZNIX010000443.1:0-4106 GCA_964573125.1 uncultured Thermoanaerobaculia bacterium | reverse complement strand
TGGCGCCGCTGCGGCCGGGCAGCGCGGCGGCGCCCGGCACCGAGAGCGCCGCGCCCGGCCCGCGGGCGGACGACGCCGCGCTGCTCGCGGCGGTCCGCGGCCTGACCGTCCTCGCCTACGAGATCAACCGCCCCGGCTGGCCCGATCTCCTGGTCGACGTCGGCGCCGAGCTGCCGCTGCTCGCCGAGGCGATGGCGCTCTACGCCAGCCAGCAGGAGCGCCGCGGCTACTGGCGCGCGTCGCTCGGGCTCCGTCGCTACCGCACCCTGACCCTGCCCGCGGAGGTCGAGGCCGCCGAGGGCTACCGCCGGCTCGCGCTCGACGATTTCGTCACCGCGAGCCCGGCCCAGCTCGCGCGCCGCCTCGGCGCCGCGCCCGAGATCGCCGAGGTGCGCGAGGGACCGCGGATCTCGGTCGTGGTGCGGACGAAGGACCGGCCGGTGCTCCTCGCTGAGGCGCTCGCGAGCCTCGCCGCCGGCGCCTACCGCCGGGTCGAGGTGGTGCTGGTCAACGACGGCGGCTCGCCGCCCGCGACGCCGGCCGATTACCCGTTGCCGCTGGTGCGGGTCGACCTGCCGGAAAACCGCGGCCGCGCCGCCGCCGCCGGCGCCGGCGTCGAGCGCGCCTCCGGCGACTTCGTCGCCTTCCTCGACGACGACGACCTCGCCGCGCCCGAGCACCTCGCGACCCTCGCCGGCCTGGTCGCGGGCTCGGGCGTCCGCGTCGCCTACACCGACGCCGCGGTCGGGATCTACGAGCTGGCCGGTCTTCATCCCGGGGGGGGCGCGCCCGGCGAGGCCGGCGGCTGGGTGTGCGCGGAGCGCCGCCTCCCGTACAGCCGGGATTTCGATCCCGACCTCCTGCTGCTCGACAACTACATCCCGTTCAACACCCTGCTCATCGAGCGCACTCTCTTCGCCGAGGTCGGGCCGTTCGACCCGGAGCTGCCGTTCTTCGAGGACTGGGACTTCCTGATCCGGCTCGCCGCCCGGGTCGCGTTCCACCACCTGCCGCGGGTGACCTGCGAGTACCGCCACTTCCGCGGCGCCGGCCACCACGTGCTCGGCGAGTCCCCGCGCGAGCGCGCCGACTTCCTGGCGATGAAGGCGAGAGTGCTCGCCAAGCACGCCGCGCTCGCGACCCCCGAGCGGCTGGCGCGCGCGGTCGACACCCTGCGCCGCGAGCGGGTCGAGGCGGCCGAGGAGGCGGCCGCGCTCGGCCGCGAGGCCGTCCGCCTGCGCGCCGAGCACGCCGACCTCGAGGAGCGCTACCACCGCGTCCACGGCGAGGCCGACGCCCTGCGCCGCGAGCGCGAGCGCCTGGCCGCCGAAGCCGAGCGCCTCTACCGCGACGAGCGCGACCTGCGCGCGGTGGTCGACGACCAGACCGCCCACCTCGGCCGCACCTACGCCGAGATCGAGCGCCTGGGCGGGGTGATCCGGGAGATGGAGGCGACCCGCGCCTGGCGCGCCCACCAGTGGCTCGAGCGCCGGCGCGGCCGGGGGCCGGCCTAGCCCGTCGTGCTCACCACCATCGACCCGCTGCGCGGCCGTATGCACCCGAAACCGCTGCCTCATCCACCGGCTCCGAGATGACCCGGATCGCCCTGGTCTCGAGCGAGCCGATCCGGCCGGCGATGGCGGGGATCGGCATCCGCTACCTCGAGCTGGCGCGGCGGCTGCCCGCGGCCGCGGGCGGCGCGGTCGAGACCGTGCTGGTGTCGCCGGCCGAGGAGACGGTCATGCGCGAGCTGGCCGGTCCCGAGGTCGCGGCGGTCCGCCCCTTCGAGCGCGGGAAGCTCGCGGCGCTCCTCGCCGACTGCGACGGCGCGGTCGCCCAGGGGCAGCTCGCCAACGACGTCGTGCTCGAGCTTCCCGCGCTGCCCGTGGCGATCGACCTCTACGACCCCTGGCTGGTCGAGAACCTCCACTACGCCCCGACGCTCGGTCTCGACCCCTACCGCAACGACCACGCGACCTGGGTGCTCCAGCTCTCCCGCGGCGACTTCTTCCTCTGCTCGTCGGAGGATCAGAAGACCTTCTACCTCGGCTTCCTCGCCGCGCTCGGCCGGGTCAACCCGGAGCGGGTCGCGGCCGACCCCGGTCTCGACGGGCTGATCGCGCCGGTGCCGTTCGGTCTCCCCGAGGAGCCGCCGCCGCACGCCCCGCTCCTGCCCGCGCGCGCCGCGGGCGAGCGGCGGATCCTCTTCGGCGGCCTCTACGATTGGTACGACCCGGCGACCCTCCTCGCCGCGCTCGAGCGGCTCGGCGAGCGCGCGTCGCGCCGCAGGCGCGCGTGGACGACCTGGAGCCTCTACCTGGTCGCGAACCCCAACCCGGAATCGACGCCCCAGCGCCTGCTCGCCGAGGTCGAGGCCGACTGCCGCGCGCGCGGCTGGTGGGGGAGCCGGGTGCATCTGCTCGCCTGGGTGCCCGCCGAGCGCCGCTTCGACCTCCTGCGCGACGCCGACGTCCTGGTCTCCCCGCACCGCCGCAGCCTCGAGACCCGCCTCTCCCTGCGCACCCGCTACCTCGACGCCGCCGCGGTCGGCTGCCCGGTGATCGCGACCGAGGGCGGCGCCGCTGCCCGCCTGATCGCCGAGCACGGCGCCGGCCGCGTCGTCCCCCCCGCCGACCCGGAAGCCCTCGCCGCCGCCCTCGCCGCCGTCCTCGACGGCGGCCCGACCGACGCCGAGCGCGCCGGCCTCGCCGCCCTCGCCGCCCGCTTCGCCTGGACTCGCGTCCTCGCCCCCCTGCTCGCCTTCTGCCGCGAACCGCGCCAGGACCCGACCAAGGAGCGCTACGCCTTCCGCCCGCCGACAGTGGCCCCTCCAGATACCCTTCGATTCCGCCTGTCTCGAGCGCTGAGACGTGCTTTCGGGAGGAGGGCAGGGGCGGGTCGTCGGCTCTCCGCCGGGGAGCCCGGAGCGAGCGCGGGCAAGCCCCTCCGAAGTGCACCGAAGGGAACCGCGCAAAGCGACGAGCAGGCGGGCGCTCTGCCCTCGTCGTCCGAGAAGCGACCGCCGGTCCCCGGCGGAGAGCCGACGGCCCGCCCCGGGGGGGCCGGCAAGTGATCCGCTCCGTCTCGGTCGCCGTGCTGTCGTGGAACGGCCGGCACCACCTCGAGGAGTGCCTCCCCGCCCTCGCCGCCCAGCGCGACCCGGGCGTGCCCTGGGAGGTGCTGGTGCTCGACAACGGCTCGACCGACGGCACCACCGAGTGGGTGCGCCGCCGGCACCCGGCGGTGCGCCTGATCGAGAGCCGGAGGAACCTCGGCTTCTGCGCCGGCAACGACCGCCTGGTCGCCGAGTCTTCCGGCGACGCCGTCGCCTTCCTCAACAACGACACCCGCCCCGACCCGGGATGGCTCGCGGCGCTGGTCGCCGCGCTCGCCGCGGCGCCGGCCGACGTCGCCGCGGTCTCGGGCCTGATCCTCGACTGGGAGGGCGAGCGCCTCGATTTCGCCCGCGGGGTGATGACCTTCGACGGCCACGCCTTCCAGCTCGGCTTCCGCCGCCGCCTCGACCGCCTCGCGGGCGGCGAGATCCCCGCCGACGGCGCCGAGCTGTTCTTCGCCTGCGGCGGCAACATGCTGGTCCGCAAGGCCTCGTTCCTCGCCGCCGGCGGCCTCGACCCCGACTACTTCGCCTACCTCGAGGACGTCGACCTCGGCTGGCGCCTGTGGGCCGGCGGCGAGCGCGTGCTGTTCGCGCGCGACGCCGTCGTCCACCATCGCTCGGGCGCGACCAGCGACCTCCTCGGCCTCTACCACCGCGGGTTCCTGTTCGAGCGAAACGCGTTCCTCACCGCCTACAAGAACTACGACGACGAGCTGTGGCCGCGGGTGATGCCGGCGGTGCTGCTCGCGTTCAACTCCCGCACGCAGACGCTCCTCGAGCAGAACAACCCGGCCGGGGCGCTGCTCGCGATCGACCCCTACGCGGGGCACATCGCGAACACCGGGCGCGAGCCGGAGGGCGAGGCCGGCGGTACGCTCGCGAGGTCGGCGGCCGCGAGCGGCGAGGCCGGCGGCCAGGCGTCTGCGGTCTCGGCGGTGGAGGGTGGCGAGCCGGACGTGGTCTCGGGCGCGGCCGGGCGCGCCGCCCC